>JBARKD010000273.1:0-17088 GCA_049800615.1 Acidobacteriaceae bacterium
TCCACGTACCCATCTGCTGAGAGAGGCATATCCTTATCCAGCAATGGGTGGTCATCCTGGTCCGCAATCGTTACGTGGATCGTGCGCAGCTTGGGAAGTTCCAGGTGGTTCTCGACGCGGGCCCGCAAAATACCTTTCCAATGGACTACGTGGCCGGGGCGGTAAACCGGCCTGTCGGTGTAGATGTAGGAGGACCAGCGGCCGCCTTGCCAGCCGATGAGCGCATATCCTCCCGGCGTGACCACGGCCACGTCGTCCCCCGAAGTGGCCAAGACCCAGACATTGTCCGGCTGGGGCTTGGCCACAGTCATTTTCAAGGCAGCCAACCCGTCGGTGTCCGTCCTGGCGGCGGCTGTCTGTTCCTTGCCGATGCCCGCGCTGACCTGCACTCCGTTCATACCGGCTCCGGAGACACGATCCACGCAATACGCGAGGACACTGCCGCCGGCGGTGCGGGTGACCATGGCCATCCGGCTCACCATCAAAAGGGAGTAGGCCTTGTAGTGACCGTCTGTTGCCTCGATCAGGTACAGGCCGGAGGGCAGCGGATCGATGGGCAATTCCTGCGAATCGGAGACATAGGTGGGCGGCAGCTCCTGCCGCCAACGGGCGACAAGCTGTTGATCGTTCAAGAGCGGAATCTGGGCAAACTGCGCGACCCCGACAATCCGGCTGCGACGGGCCAGGTTAGCCTGGTGCTCGCGGAGACGATCGCGGTTTTCCGCAGTGAACTGAGTGCGAAAGAAGCGGCGAACCAAAAACCACAGATGATGCTTCCAGTCGTGAAACTTTTCCAGCCAGGTGCGCTCGTCGATGCGTTCCCTGGGGCCGAAAGGCGCTCCGTTGTCGAAGCTGTGCAGGTCGGGCAGGCCGGCAAGGAACTTGGCCGGATCTCGCACTTTGTAGATGCGGAACTCCAGCTCGTCGACATTCTGGGCGTACAGATGAATGGCGGGTTTCTCGGTCGGGGCGAAGCTGCGGCTGGTGCTGAGATTGAAGGAGACCGGGCGGGCTGCAAGCAGCCGCGCCGGAACCAGCAGCGCCAACAGCAGCAAAACGATATTCAATCGTCTTCGCGCAAAATGTTCCAACGATAGACTCCGAGAAAATTCGTGTTCTCCGGGATCGGCCGCCAACGGGCATCCGGATAATGCAACAAATCGGTCGTCAGCAAGCGACGCATCTCACCTTTGCCTTGATGAATTGGGCCCGTATGGTAGACGACACCGTGCTCTCCACAAAAAATCATGGAATGGAAGGGCGAGTGGTAACGGGTGGCGCCGGGGACATCATACGGTGAGTTCAGATCCAACTGGCGATAAAAAATAAGGTCGCCCGGACGGGCGAGACGAAGGTCCCTGCCGATGAGATGGGCATTAAACACCATGAGCGTCCGGGCATCGGCAAATTGGGCAAACGAGCCGTTGCTGAGATCGGCGCCGAGGAATGGACCCGCGCGGATGCGAAAGAGATTCGCGCCTAACGGCGTGTGCGGATACTGGTACTGCCGGACTGAGGAAAGTCCAGCGTCTGCCGGATAGCTTGCCAGCCAATTCTCGTCGTGGAAACGTAGCGCTTCACGATAGGCGAACCGCAGCAGGGCGGCGCAATCGTCGATCTCGGCAGGCAGCGGGCGGCGGTCTGCCTGCGCCTCGGCAATGGAGACAAACCAAGAACGAAAAGCTCGCCGATCCTCGATGGTGTGAAGCAGGAGAAAATCAGGCGTTCCGTCACCGTAACTGTCATTCGAGTCAAAAACAAAGTTGACCGGGACCTGAACCGTGTGGCGGTTCCAACGCAACCGCAGCTGGGTTCGCCCGGTTGTTACCGGGGATACCAGCAGCCCTTGCCACACGGTGCGCCCGCGCGAATCCCTGGTCTGGAGCAGGCGCAGTTTGGGTCCGGCCTCCTGGGTAACACTGCCCGCAGATGCGAGCCAGGAAACGAGCGGCCGCAAATGAAGGGCCTGGTGTTCCGCGCCGTCGGCGGGCAAGGTGATTTGCGTTGGTTCGATGACGAGGCGCTGCCGGGAAAAAATAGCAAGGAAGCCGGCAAGAAGGACAATTGCTGCGAGACTGCCGACAAGCAAGATAGGACGCCATGGCCAGCGGTGGCCTGCGAAGGAAACAGCCGGTGCATCGAGGGACGAGCCGGGGGTTCGCTTCGGCAGGAATGACAATTCATTTGCTCCCATTCCGATTCTTAGAGGAGGCAGGGCCGTTTGGGATTGAAGGACCAGCCAGGCCGCAGAGCCTGCATCGGCGTGCGATCATCCCGCTCTCCCGGGCCGAGATTCCGGTGCAGGACATGCGCGGCCTCGATACGGTCCATGTCGATCTCGATGCCCAACCCGGGACGATCCGGGAGTTCGATGACGCCGCCCGCAATGCGGAACGGCTCCCGGGTCAGACGCTGGCCGTCCTGCCAGATCCAATGCGTATCGATCGCCGTTACCTTTCCCGGAGCCGCGGCGGCAACATGAGTGAACATGGCCAGCGAGACGTCAAAGTGATTGTTGGAATGCGAGCCCCAGGTAAGATCCCAGTCGCGGCAGAACTGGGCCACCCGTACCGATCCCTGCATCGTCCAAAAATGGGGATCAGCCAGGGGAATATCCACCGCGCTCAATTGCACAGCGTGTTTGAGCTCCCGCCAATTGGTGGCAATCATGTTGGTGGCGGTGGGGATTCCGGTAGCGCGACGGAATTCTGCCATGATTTCCCGGCCGGAGTAGCCCTGCTCCGCCCCGCATGGATCTTCCGCATAGGCGAGCACATTCTGGCGGCCACGGCAAAGAGCAATTGCCTCATCCAGGGACCATGCCCCGTTGGGATCGAGAGTGATCCGCGCCTGCGGGAACCTCTCGGCGAGGGCGATCACTGTTTCCATTTCCTGCGCGGGGGCAAGAACCCCACCCTTGAGTTTGAAGTCGTGGAAGCCGTACCGCGTCTGAGCCGCTTCGGCAAGGCGAATCACTGCTTCCGTAGTGAGTGCCTCCTCATGTCGCAGTCGCAACCAGGAATCGGGTGCGTTCCCTTCGCTCGAGTAAGGTAGATTCGTCTTGAGCCTGTCGCCAACGTAAAAGAGATATCCAAGCACAGGGACGCGCAAACGCTGCCGGCCTTCGCCGAGCAACGCGGCTACGGGCAAACCAACCCACTGGCCCAGCAAGTCGAGCAGCGCGCTCTCGAGCGCAGTGATCGCATGCACGGTGACGCGCGTGTCAAAAGTCTGCAGTCCGCGCCCGGCAGAGTCGCGGTCAGCAAAGCGCCGGCGCACACTTTCGAGGGTCTCGTTACAGGAAGCAATTGCGCACCCTGTAATCATCGAGCGGGCATCTTCCAGGACCTGGCGAATGCGGGCTCCGCCGGGAACTTCGCCCGCGCCTGTGTGGCCGGCATCGTCCATCAACAGCACGAGGTTGCGAGTAAAAAACGGGGCGTGGGCACCGCTCAAATTCAGCAACATGCTGTCGCCGCCCGCGACGGGAATGACCCGCATGTCCGTGATGCGAGGAGAGGATCCGAATTCCCTGCTGTTAAGCACGAGAGAGAGTATTGCAGATTTGTCAGCGCGGGCGGAATTGGTGACTGCCCGGTCCGAACCGCTGGTGGGTAGAGGGGGCTTTGTTCTAGTCTGTTATAGGCTGTTTTAGGCTGTTTTAGGCTGACATCGTGCTTCGATGTTCGAGGAGGAGGGAGCGGGCCGCTTCGGCCTCGAGGGGCAGAGACAGGAAATAACCCTGGATGAAGTCACACCCGATCTCACTCAGTTGCCGAAGTTGCTGCTCCGATTCCACGCCTTCGGCAATTGTTTTTAGTCCCAGCTGGCGGGCAAGCATGACGATGCCGCGGACAGTGGAAAGATTGCCGGAAGAGCCGTCGAGGCGATGGATGAAGGACCGATCGATCTTGAGCATATCGAAGGGCAGTTCCTGCAAGTAGTTGAATGTTGCGTAGCCAGTTCCGAAGTCATCAATCGCGATACCGGTACCCAGATTGCAGAGTTCGCGCAAGCCGGCGGCTGCTGTAGGCAAATCGGAGACGATCCAGCTTTCTGTAACCTCGAGTTCCACGCGGTCCGGGGGCAAACCGCTCATCTTGAGGGCGGCCGCGACCTTGGCGCTGAAATCGGGACGTTGCAATTGCACTCCGGAAATGTTGACGAAGAGCTTGACCGGGGGGACATCGAGCGCGTTCCACTCCATTGCCTGACGGCATACCTCCTGAATGACCCAGTCGCCTATGGCGACGATCAAACCACTTTTCTCAGCGGTCGGAATGAACTCCAGGGGGCCGATCTGGCCCCATCTGGGATGCTTCCAGCGCAGCAGAGCTTCGAAGCCCAGGATTTCCTTGTCCAGATTGAAGATCGGCTGGTAGACGAGGCGAAATTGGGTTTGCGCCAGGGCGTTGGCGAGGGCGCCGGCCAGTTCCTGGGATCGCCTGGTTTCAAGGCCCAGAGTTTGGGAATAGGTCTGGATCCTGGCTCTTCCGGTGTCTTTCGCCGCGCGAAGCGCGAGATCCGCATTGCGGAGGAGCAGGTCTGTGGAGTCCCCGTGATTGGGGAAGATGCTGATTCCCATGCTGGCGGTGACCTGCAAGGAGCGGTCGTGGAGGAGAAAAGGTGCTTCCAGGTCTTTAAGCAGGCGTTCGCAGATGGCTGTTGCTTCCGACGCCTGGGTGAGGTTACGTAGGAGGAGGATGAACTCGTCGCCACCGCCCCGTGCCAGGGTGTCTACATCCCGGATCGACGCATTGAGCCGCTCGCTAATGAGCTTGATCACGATGTCACCAATATCGTGGCTCAGGCTGTCATTAATCTGCTTGAAGGCATCGAGGTCTATGGAGCAAACGGCGACCAAGGCTCCCTGGCGTTTGGCGACGACGATGGCCTGCCCGATCCGATCCTGAAGCAGGAGCCGGTTGGGTAGGCCGGTAAGACGGTCAAACTGGGAGTGATAGACGACTTCCTCGTAGAGTTGGCCATGTTGCATAGCGACTTGGGCGAGACTGCAAAGGCTTTGAATGGTGTCGCGGGTCAGCTCGTCCGGGGGTCCGGGCTTAAAGTCGAAAACCGTGAAAGCACCCCTGACCTGGCCCGAACTGGACACGAGCGGAGTGGCATTGGAGAGGTTGATCCCGGTTTCCAGGATTGGCACCAGCTGAGGGAAGTCCGAGCTGAGATCGACATCCGGAACTGGAGACGAGCCGCCTGAGCCGCGGAGCGGCCTGGGCGGCAAACCGGCCTCCGCTGCAATCTGGAAGTTTTGCCCGGAAAGCACAAAGATGGCAGCCCCCTTGCTCGGGTATAAGGCCACAAACGCATCGGCAACCCTCTGCAGAATCGAAGTCAGAGGATCGTGCAAGAGAATCGCGGACAAGACTTCGTGTATGTGTTGCGGCGGTGTTTCTGAAAGATGGTGGGAGCTGGCAGGATCACCACTTGCGATGCCGAATGCGACTCCATTTTTGAGTACTGCACTCTCGACCGACTGCCCAAGCGCGGCCGTATCCGCAGGCGTGTCCATAGACAGGTCATCGTCAACCGGTAGGCCCTACTTTAGTCATTGCAGGAAAGCGCCAGCCCCGATTTCCGATTCAGGGAAGCGACCGGACCGTTTTGGCCAACGATGGCTTAGCGATGCTTCCGAGCCGGCACTGATTTCTTGCCGGCCACGGATCTCTTTGCAGGCTCGGGCTTTTTCGGCATTTTGGCAGCTGGCTTAGCCGCCGTCTTCTTAGCCGGATGGCTGGTCTTTGCGGCTGGCTTGGGTGCGACCACCTTGCCCGCAGGGCGGCGAGCCGCCTTTGCAGGCGCGGGCTTTACCGGTTTCGCCGCGTGCCTGGCCGGAGCCGCCTTCACGGGCAGGGCCTTCTTTGCCCCATGGGAAGGCGCCGGTGCATGGGCCGGTGCATGTACAGGGGCGTGGGCCGGTTTGGCAGCATGGTGGCCAGGACGGCTAGCCGCCGGTGTTGCTTCTTTCGCCACCTTGGTCATCACGTGGACCTTGGGCGCCTTGACCGGCTCCGCGGCCGGAGGGGGCGTAGTATCAGGCTTTTTGAGAGGCTTCTCCGCCGGCTGAACCGATTCACCCTGATGGAGGTTTTTTCGGGGAGCTGAGGAGTTCGCCTTCACAGGAGGGGGAACGATGACGGCAGCTTCACTTTCCTCCTCCTCTGCCTCCACGTCCTCAATCGGCTCCTCACCCGCCTCCTCGTCGTCGCTAAGATCCGAGGGCTCGGGCTCGGCCTCGATGTCGCCGTCAAAGCCGGCGTCGACAGCGACCTTGTTTCTGGCTTCCCCGCTTTTCCTTGAGCCACGGGCGCGGCGGATGGTCACCGGAGGTGGAGGCGCCGGGGGAGAATAGGGCGCAAGAAACGTCCGCAACTGCTCTTCCGTTTCCAGTTCTCCATCAATCACGCCAAGGAATAGCTCCGACATCATTTCGTGGTAGCCAGTCACCTCGGGCGTAATGCGCAATTCCTGGAACAACGCGTACGGAATCTTTTGCCGTGCCTCCGGCCAAACGGTAAAGAAACTTTTGTACTTGGCCTGGATCGCCGGCACTTTCGAGGTCAGCCCCAGCCACAGAACAGCCTGCGGGTCAGCAGACGTGAACAGCTTCCAGGTTGCGGAGGATTTGGCTGCGTCCTTGCCGTTCAGCTGCCTGGCGAATTCTTTGGCGGCGTGGTCGAGGTTATTCCACTCCATTACAAAACCGGGGCGAACAAAGGCTGCCTTGAGCGCGGCCAAATCCTTAGGAGGAAGTTTCTGTGTAAGGAAATGCGCGGAAGCTGCTGAAATGTCTGGACTTACTCCCTGCATCTGGAGTTGGTTCACGAACTTCCGCATCTCCTCGAGGGCGGCGGTGTCCGCTGCCGCCGCCGTCCAGGCGGGAAACAAATGATGCATCCAGCCCTCGGTCTCCATGGCGGCCAGGACCTTCAACCCGTCCTCTTCATGGGTGATTTCTTCCAGCTCGTATCCGCGGCTGTGGGGGGAGAGAGCTTCGATCGCCTGGGCCTCTTTTGCATTTTCAAAGCGCGTCCGGGTGCGCTCCTCCAACTCCCAGCCCAAGCGCGCCACAAGCCGAGTCGCCCGAAGCAAACGAGCGGGATCTTCGATGAAGCCGTAATTGCTGACCAGACGTAGTTGGCGGGCTTCTATGTCCGCCACGCCGTTGAGGGGGTCCATGAGCAAGCCATAGGAGTACTCATTCAGGGACAACGCCATGGCGTTGGCCGTGAAGTCGCGGCGTCGGAGATCTTCAAGGATGGTGTCCCAGTGGTAGACGGGTTTGCCGGGCTTGGGAAAGTCTTCGCGACGGGTACTGGAGATCTCAACCCTTACGCCCACCGGGAAGCGGAAGAACAGGGTGCGCGAGGGGGCATGTTCACCCCACAAGGTGGCGCCTTGTTTCTCCAATGATTTCTTTAACTTGAGAGCATCTCCCTGGACTGCTACATCAAGATCGTTGACGGAGGACCCGCTGGTGAGGTCGCGAACCGCTCCTCCGACAAGGAAGACGGTCATGCCAGCCTGGCGAGCCGCCTCGCAAATGTGGTCGAGGGCGTTGCGCTGGTGGATTGAGAGTCGATTTTTCAGCAGATAAATATAGTCGGGCATGCCTCGCGATCAGCTCCGCCCGCCGCTAAGATTCGGGCTAACTTTCGCAGTGTGAACGCCTTAGCGGCCAACCCACCCCAGGAACAAAGACCTAACTTAGCATACTGTGGAGGGACTTGGCTACAGGCTTGCACAGTTTTCGCTGCTCTGGGTTGCACGATTCCCAGTGCGCCGAGTGGGGAGCGCATGCGACAATCCAGCCGGAAGGCTTCTTCGCCTGCCAGAGGCTCAGGTGTATGGCAGTCAGCCGCAAGAAAGTCATCGTACGAAAGCTGAGCCGGGACTGGCTGTCCGGTTACCTGCCTCCGTCAGCCTTTCTTGTGAAAGAACAGGCGGAGGTGCTGGACCTGGCTGGAAAGCTGATCTCGGTCCACATGGCGGAAGTAAAGTGGATTTGCTTTGTCCGCGATTTTCAGTCGGGGGATGTAAATCAACCTGAGCGCTTGCTGCGCAAGACGTTTGTCAGCCGGCCACGCAGCGAGGGTCTTTGGATACGAGCCCGGCTGAGAGACAGCGACTTGATTGAAGGCTTAGCGCAGAACGATCTGACTTTGTTGGAAAGCGAAGGGTTGTTCCTTATCCCGCCCGACACGCGGTCGAATACCCAGCGTATTTTTCTTCCCCGGCAGGCGGTCACGGAGCTGGATATTCTGGCCGTTATCCGGGCCGGTACGCGGCAAAGGGCTGCTGAGCCCGTGCAGGAGAGCCTGTTCAAAGCACAGAATTCGCCGTTGTAAGTCCGGTACAATCCCCTGCATGAAGCTTTCCGAGCTTGCCCAGGTTCTTGGCGTCAGGTGCCGCGGCGACCAGGAGCGGGAAATCACCGGGGTGGAAGGAATCGAGAGAGCGGGGCCAGGGCAGCTAACCTTTGTCGCCAACCCAAAGTACACACCATTCGCCCGAACGACCCAGGCGGGAGCGGTGCTGGTAAGCGATGATTTCGAGGACATTTCCGCCCCTACCCTGCGCACTGCCAATCCCTACCTTGCCTTTGCCCGAGCAGTCGAAATCTTTCATCCTACCCCTCGTTATGACCGCGGGATTCATATCACGGCGGTGATCGACCCCAGCGCCACCATCGGCGAGGACGTGCACATTGGCGCTTATGCGGTAATTGGCGCCGAGGCTGTGATTGGCCAGGGAACTACACTTTTACCCCATGTGGTGATCTATCCCAAGGCCCGCCTGGGAAAGAATTGCTTCGTGCACGCCCATGCGGTGGTGCGCGAGGACTGCCAGCTGGGCGATGGGGTTGTCCTGCAAAACGGGGCGGTTGTCGGCTCGGATGGTTTCGGATTTGCCAAAGAGGAGACCGGCAGATGGCATAAAATCACGCAGAGTGGGGCGGTCACACTGGGGGACGAGGTTGAAGTGCAGGCTAACTCCTGTATTGACCGCGCGAGCGTGGGTACAACCGATATTGCCGCAGGGGTCAAGATCGATAACCTGGTACAGGTTGGCCACGGATCGAGGGTTGGTGAGAACACTTTGCTTTGCTCCCAGGTGGGGCTTGCGGGATCCTCGGGGGTGGGCAAGAATGTGGTGCTGGCCGGGCAAGTTGGCGTCGTCGGGCATAGTTTCATTGGAGATGGAGTCGTGGTGACGGCGCAGTCCGGGGTTCCGGGCGATGTGGCGCCGGGAAGTGTCATTAGCGGATCGCCGGCGTTCGATCACCGCCGATGGCTGCGCAGCGTTGCTGCGTTCAGCCGCTTGCCGGAGCTCGTGAAACAGATAAACAAAAAGTCCTAGATTCAGTTCAAGTTTCGGGTTTATAGGCTTGGCAGCATCATCGCCCCCAGCCGGCATCTTATTTTCCGTCTCATGCCGACAGAAAGAGGAAAGAAGGTTTGCACCTGGTCGAAGATCCTATCCGTGTATTGCTGCTCGACGACGATGCGGAGAATCTGCTCCTTCGAGCCGCCATTTTGCGCAAGCATGGTTACCTTGCCGATACGGCGGGGACTGTCGGCGAGGCAGAAAAGCTGCTGAACAACATCGATATCGCGGTGCTGGACTATCACCTCGGTGCAGGACAATTCGGTACGGAGGTTGCCTCGGTTCTTCGCGGGCGGCGGCCGGAGGTCCCGATTATCATCCTTTCCGCCACCCTCGAGCACCGTTTTGGCGGGGTGGAAGACATGCACCTGCTCAAGGGATACAGCTCGGTCGACGATCTGATCGCCGCGCTGAGGTCATTTGAGGCCAAGCATCGGGGAAAACCGGTGGTGGTGGATGCCCGCGACTTTTTTTACTCGCGGATCAGCATGGCAATCGGCGAGGACGTCGTGCTGGAGATTCTGGACCGGGATGGCACCTGGATGTATGTCAATGAGGCCTGCGCGCGTTTGCTGGAGCGGCCACGGGACTGGTTTCCCGGCAAGAATATCTTCTTAGAGATGCCCGACCTGGCGCCCAACTGGAAAGAGACTCTGCGTACGGTCGCGGAAAAGCGCGAGACATACATCGACCGAACCTATCGCGGGTTGTTAAATCTGCCGCGTAAGGGCGAAGAGTGGGTTTGGAATGTTCTGGCTTTTCCTCTCACGCTGCACAACAACGAAACCGGAGTGGTATTGACGGCCCGCATTCTGGAACGAAAGACCATATTGTGAAGGCTCGAACGGGCCGGAAAGGCATCCCCTTCCGGATCACATTCCTGGTTGGAACGGTTGCGCTGTTGGGCGGTTGCCGCTCGCGCAATGTCGACGTGACGATTGTGAACCAGGGGCCCACGATGCACGTAATGGAGTTCGATTACCCGAACGCCAGCTTCGGCGCCAACCAACTGGCTTCCGGCGCCAAGTACACGTATCGCTTCCAAATTCAGGGATCGGGCCCCTTATCGCTACAGTATGAGGACGCATCCGGTAAGAATCACACGTCGGAAGGCCCTAAGGTCGACCGGGGAGACCAAGGGTCGCTGCTGGTCAACATTGACCCGGAGGGCGCCGTGGGCTGGAAGCTCAGCCTGACCAATCCCAAGTAGCGCGCTAATACTTGGCGAGCTCGGTGATGGCGCGAAGCAGATCTTCCGGTTGAGGCAGAATGGCGTTTTCCAGCATAGGCTGGTAGGCCACAAAGGTGTCCATGGCTGCGACTCGTCTGACGGGGGCATCCAGGTAATCAAAGAGCTCGTCAGCGATGCGGGCCACGATCTCCGCGCCATAGCCCCAACTGAGCATGTCTTCATGGGCCACGATCACGCGGCCCGTCTTCCGCACTGACTCGCCGATCGCCTCCCAGTCATAAGGACTGAGAGTTCGCAGATCGATTAGTTCGGCCTCGATACCAAGTTCAGACTTGGCCTGCTGGACGGCCCGCAGGGCACGGGGTACGACCGCGCCGTAAGTGATCACCGTGATGTCCTTGCCGGTGGTCAGCAGGCTGGCCTTGCCGAACGGAATGGAGAAGTCCGGTCCCGGATAGGGTGCACGGCCAAAGGTTTCGCGATAAAGGCGCTTGTGCTCGAAGAAAAGCACAGGATCATCGCAGCGAATCGCGGTCCGCAACAAGCCGTTGGCGTCTAGAGCATTCGAAGGAAATACGACCCGGATGCCGGGGGTGTGGGTGAAAATGCTCTCTCCGCACTGCGAGTGGTAAATGGCACCGCCGGTAAGGTATCCGCCGATCGCGACACGAATAACGGCAGGGGCGGAATACCCGCCGTTGGAGCGCCAACGGAGTACGCTCAGCTCGTTGCGCAACTGGTGCATGGCAGGCCAGATGTAGTCGAAGAACTGGATCTCGACGACGGGTTTCAGCCCGCGCGTCGCCATCCCAATCGCCCGGCCAACGATATCGGCTTCCGCCAGGCGAGCGTTGTAGACGCGCTCGGGACCGAACTCCCGCTGCAAGCCGGCGGTTAACTTAAAAACGCCGCCCTTGCCTTTGACGAGGCCTTCACGAAGTTCCTGGTCGTTGCTGGTGTCGGCAACATCTTCGCCAAAAACCACAATGCGTGGATCGCGCCTCATCTCGTCCCGAAGGCAGCAATTGACCAGGTCCGCCATGGTCCGTTGCTGTTTGTCCTGGATCTCGACGGCGGGGCGGTCAAATTCCTGGGCGGTAGGATCCAGGTCCTGAGAATAGACATGGCGATTGATGGAGCCGACTTCCGGTAAAGCAGCCCGAAGTGCCCGTTCGGCTGCAGAGCGGACCTCTTCATCCACTTCCTGTTCGAGCAGATTGATGGCCGCGGGATCGAGAATTCCCTCGCGCAGCAGGCGCATCTGCAGCTTGGGCAGGGGATCGAGCGCCGCATCGCGCTGGCGCTCGTCTTCTGACCGATAGAGGGGCTCGTCATCAGAAAACGAATGAGCATACCTGCGCACGACATGCCCGTGAACAAACGCCGGGCCCTTGCCGGAGCGGCAATGTTCGACCGCACGCGTGAAGGCTAAAAAACTTTCTACCGGGTCAGTGCCATCGACTTCAGCGAAATAGAAATTGGGGAAATTGGCAACCAGGCGGGAGATGTTTCCGCCGGGCACGTTTACCTCGACCGGGACGGAGATGGCGTAGCGATTGTCTTCGACGACAAACAGGACAGGAAGCCGGAGCACGGAGGCCGAGCTGATCGCCTCCCAAAACTCACCTTCGCTGGTGGCGCCTTCCCCGAGGGAGACATAAACCACTTCATCCCCGTGAAATTGCACCGGTTTGAAGGCGCTATAGTCCCCGGGGCGCTGCTGGGAGGCCGCAGGATGGTTAGCCAGGTAGCGGCCCGCCTCGGCGCAGCCAACCGCATGCAGGCACTGTGTGGTCACCGAGGAGGACTGGCTTACGATGTGGAGCTGGGGGATGCTCCAGTGCGACGGCATCTGCCGGCCGCCGCTGGATGGATCCGCAGCCGCCCCAACCGATTGCAGCAACTGCTCTTCGACCGTCTGCCCCAGGGTCAGACAAAGAGCCCGGTCCCGGTAATAGGGATAAAACCAGTCGTAACCCGGCTTGAGCGCCATACCCGCGGCGACCAGGAAGGCCTCGTGACCGGCGCCCGAAACCTGGAAAAAAATCTTTTGCTGCCGCTTTAGAAGAATTTCACGGTCATCCGTACGGCGGGACAAATACATCAGCCGATACATCCGGACCAATTGCTCCGGTTCCAAACCAGCGTAAGACGCAACGGCGGTTTGCTCAGTACTGGCTGTTTCGGCCATGGGCACCTCTTGTTACTATCAGGCAAATTGTAATCGGTTGTCCCCTCTCCTGCTAAGAGGCCGACAACGTTCCTTGGGATCGGATTCCAGTTCTGGTCGTGGTTACGTTCCCGCCGGGTATGATGACGAAACGGCGTTGACCATCTTTTTCTCTACATGCTCTAATCAGCCGGTTTGCAGGTGTTTGCGCCGCAACCCCAACAGCACGTGTTTCCTGGAGGCGTTTGAATGATTTTCTTGTCACTCTCGGGCCTGGTATTACAACTGGGCTCAAGCGCTGCCCCTGACAGCAACGGCAGCATTTTTTTCTGGATTGCGGTGGTTTCCGGCCTGCTTGGCCTGGTTTTTGCCCTTTTTCTGGCCCGCTCGGTACTAGCTTGCGATAGCGGAACGCCGGAGATGCAGAGCATTTCAAACGCCATCCGCGAGGGCGCGGAAGCCTTTATGTCGCGGCAGTACACGACGATCGCCATCCTGGCGGCGGTGCTGGCCGTGGCCCTTTTTGTGGGCTACAAGTTCTCTGACTTCACCGCGCCGCTGGCCGGCAAGGTAGTGATCAGCTTCCTGATTGGGGCCTGCTGCTCCGGGTTCGCGGGATATACGGGGATGTTTGTCTCGATACGCACGAATATCCGTGCAGCCAGCGCCGCCCGGACGAGCCTGGGCAAAGCCCTAAAGATCGCGCTGCACGGCGGGGCCGTGACGGGCATGGTCGTGATTGCCCTTTCCCTGCTTGGGGTGGGCTCGTTGTTCTTTCTTTTTGGCGGTCTCCAGGATCCGTTGCACGTTCCTTATCAACTGGTGGGTTTTGGCTTCGGGGCATCTCTGGTAGCGCTGTTTGCGCAGCTGGGTGGGGGAATTTATACCAAAGCCGCCGATGTGGGCGCGGACCTGGTGGGGAAGGTCGAGGCGGGCATTCCTGAAGATGATCCCCGCAATCCCGCGGTGATTGCCGACCTGGTGGGCGATAACGTGGGCGACTGTGCGGGGCGCGGCGCGGATATTTTTGAGTCCACGGCGGCCGAAAATGTCGGCGCCATGATCCTGGGGACGGCTTTGTATCCGGTTTTTGGCATCAAGGGCATTCTTTTCCCGCTGATTGTTCACGCGATTAACCTGGTGGCCAGCTTTGTCGGGGTCCTGGTCGTGCACAGCAGGGAAGACCAGGATCCGATGGATGCCCTGAACCGGGGATATTACGTGACCACCGCGCTGGCGCTGTTGGGGTTTGCCGCAGCGGTTTACTACATGCTGCAAGGGCGCTGGTGGCTGCTTGGCTGCGGTCTGGCAGGCATGGTCACGTCATTTCTTTTTGTCCGCATCACGGAATACTACACAGAAAGCCGTTATCGCCCGGTGCAATCCATCTCCAATGCCTCGCTCACCGGGCCGGCGACCAATATCATCAGCGGGCTCGCCGTGGGAATGGAAACGCCGGCCATGCCGGTCGTGGTGATCAGCGCGGCCTTGTTGCTCAGCTACTACTTCGGGGTGCGTGGGCTGGCCGACACTGCCATTTCTGACTACGCCAAGGGCATTTACGGCACAGCCATCGCTACCATGGGTATGTTGTCGTCGGCGGCCTACATCCTGGCCATGGACACGTTTGGCCCGATCACCGACAACGCGGGCGGAATTATCGAGATGTCGGATCAGCCGGAATCCGTTCGGGAAAAGACCGACAAGCTCGATGCAGCGGGGAACACCACCAAAGCATTGACCAAGGGATATGCGATCGGGTCCGCCGCGCTGGCGGCGTTTCTGCTTTTCTCCGCGTACCTGGAAACCGTTCACGGCATTGTGGCGCAACGCTTTGCCGACGCCGGCGAGGTACTCCCTTCGGGATGGGGCTTCAACAACATCAACCTGGCCAGCGTGCCGGTTTTCGTCGGGGCTCTGCTGGGCGCAATGCTGATCTTTCTTTTCTCGTCGTTTGCCATCAAAGCGGTGGGCCGGACGGCGCAATACATCATTGAGGATGTGCGGGCGCAGTTTCGGGAAAACCCCGGCATTATGGCCGGCACATCGAAGCCAGATTATGGCCGCTGCGTGCGCATCGTCACGGTCGCGGCACTGAAAGAGATGATTCTGCCGGGCGCGCTGGCCGTCCTGACTCCTCTGGCGGTAGGCCTCGTCTTTCGGAATTTGAGCTCGAGCTTTCACATTCGCATACCGGGGGAGTACACGCCTGTGCTTCACGGCCATATCATCGATCTGGCCGGAGCGGAAGCGGTGGCCGCTTTGCTGATGGTGGGGACCATTACCGGCATCCTGATGGCGATGCTGATGAACAACAGCGGCGGAGCCTGGGACAACGCGAAGAAGTTCATTGAAACGGGCGCCCATGGCGGCAAGCGCTCGGATGCGCACAAGGCGGCAGTGGTAGGCGATACAGTAGGCGACCCATTTAAAGACACGGCTGGCCCGTCGCTGCATGTGCTCATCAAACTGCTGGCCACGGTGACGCTGGTGCTGGCGCCGCTGTTTCTTTAGGTTCGCGAGAAGGAGCGCTTTCGCGCTCCTTCTTGAGGCGCCCCTTACGCTTTTGCATCCGCAATACCCACGATCCGCAGTTCCCTTAAGTCTTCGAAAGAAGAGGCCGACCTGCGCGTTAGAAGGGTCCGGGAAACGGCCACGCTATGATCGAAATCATGCGTTCCCGAGTGCTGGCTGCCTTTGTTTCTCTCCTGCTTTTCTTCCCTTCTCCAAGGTCGTGGGCCTGGGGAAACGAAGGTCACAGGATCATTGCCGATATTGCCTGGGATCACCTGGACCCCGCGGCACGAGCCATGTTGCGCCCGTTCTTAGGCGACTACAACCTGGCCTCCATTTCTGTTTGGCCGGACGACATCCGGAAAAACCGCCCGAAAACGGGCGCATGGCATTACGTCGATATCCCGAAGGATGCCAGCGCATACACAGCAACAGATTGCCCGGGTGACAACTGCGTGGTGGCGCAGATCGATAAGTTTGCCAAGATCGTGGGAGATGCGGAGCAGCCTTTTGCCGCGCGCAGCGAGGCGCTGAACTTTCTGGTGCATTTTGTTGGAGATTTGAACCAGCCGTTGCACGCGATCGGCGAGGCGCGCGGAGGTAACGATATTCCCGTGACGTTCTTTGGGTCGGCGCAATGCGGTGAGTATGCCTGCAATCTCCACAGCGTGTGGGACAGCGAGCTGATTGGGCACACCGGCTTACTGGAACGGCCCTATGCGCAGCAACTGGAAGCGATGATTGCCCACGATCATTTGCAGGCTGGTCCTGTGGACCCGGAGGCATGGGCCAACGAGTCACTGCTATTAGCGAAACAGGCGTTGGTACAACCGCAGGCAGGGATCGACCAGGCTTACTATGAGCGGCAGCGGCCGGTCGTCGATCGCCAACTGGCACTCGCTGGGCTGCGCCTGGCAGCGGTGCTCAATCAGGAGTTGGGGAAATCCAAGAGATCGTGACTGGGGTCGCGAGCTTAGACGAAGAAACCGAACATATCGAGCACTTCATCACTCACTTCCACGTCGCTTAGGTTTGCTTCTTCGATCAGTCTTAATTTTTGCCGAAACCGGTCGAGAAGGCCGGCGTGGATATCTGTCTTTTGGTCCAGGGTCCACAACAACTGGGCCGCGGTGGTGCGATGTTCACAACGAGCAGCCAGGCCTTGTGCCGTTTCAATCGTCAGCACAAGGGGCAGACTGTGAAACTCCTGATACAGATGCATGGGGATACGGGCTCTGATGTTCACGCGCATCGTAGGGAGAGAATGCCACGCACATCCGGGCCCGGCCATACGACCTTTGTACGGGAGGAACCGCTGAGGGTTGCAGGGTCAGAGGGACAACCCATTTATGGTGTCCCAGCCTGGCACGCGGCATCATTTCCAGTGTAGTGCGTCGGAAATAACATATGTCATTCTGCTGCCTGAAAGTTGAGGGGTGGCCAGACGGCATTCCCTCAGGGCCAGCCGTCTCATCCCATCTAAAGCCCAGTTGATTTTGTTGGATTAACGTACGGGCTATGAAGAGTCTGCGTGAGAACCGATGGTTCCATAAAGATCTATCGCCGGTTCAGTAAACCGCAGATCCCTTCGGTCGGGACGACAATTTTGTGGCGTAGGCGAAAGCTGTTTTTCCATGAAAGAGACGGATTGAGGTGAAGTTGAAGGGGCGGGGCTTCCAGAGTCTTCGTGAGAACTACCTTACGCAGATTTGGTCCCGTAATAGGGGCCAGCAGCGCCCCAGGATTTCATCCTGGGTATTATCAGCCGTCCCTTACGGGACTGGATCGCTTCCGATTCGGTTTACCC
>JBARKD010000274.1:0-5371 GCA_049800615.1 Acidobacteriaceae bacterium
GCGGGCGACGCTTCACCGCGGTGTGTTTTCGTGCCGCGAAGCCTTGAGAGCCAGCCCGGTCCCCCCTCCGAGCTGGTCTCTATGCTGAGAAACACCCTCACGCGCGCGTTGCCCACCCCGCAAATCGTTACATTGGTACCCATGGGGCAAGAAACCGCTTCAGACAGGCTATTGCGATGGCCACCAGTAAGATAATGTGAGTGGCAGGCGGGCTTCGTGCATTTCAGATTCCTTGCGCAAACCCGTGGGCTCTGTGAATTACCGTCATGCCCAGACTTTAGGAAGCTAAGGACCTTATGCAGTTTTGGAATGAATTGGAAGGGCAAACGATCGACGGCGCTTATCCCCTGCGCCAGCTCGTCCGCGCTGAAGGCCGCATCGCATGGTTTGATACCGAGACAGGCGAGGCGCCGGATAGCCCCGCAACCATTAGCCTGACGGAGGCCCTGACGGACGGAGACGAAGTTCTGGAGCGCCTGCATGCCGCACAAGACCTCCCTCATCCGAACCTGGTGAACATCCTCAAAGTCGGGCAGGTCACCGTGGACGGCACTTTGCTGGTGTATGCGGTCATGGAGCATGTTGAGCAAAGCCTGGCCGATGTGCTGCAGGCGCAGGCGCTTTCCGCCGATGAGGGGCGCGAGGTGGCCGAAGCTTTAGTGGGTGGGCTCACCGCCATTCACCAAAATGGAATGTCGCATGGCCGGGTTGAGGCAGCGAGTATTCTGGCGACCGCCGAGACCGTGAAGCTGCGCAGCGATTGCCTGCATACCACGACTGCAGGACAGGCCGATGATGTGGCCGCGATTGGGCCCACTCTTTTCCATGCCTTTACCCAACGAAAGGGTCTCACCGCAACCGATACGCAGATCAATCGCATTCCGGCGCCATTCGCGGAAATCATCCGGAACTCGTTTTCCCGGCGCTGGAATCTGGCGCAAATCAGTAATGCGTTGAAGCCGCCGATGCCGGCTGTGGCCCCACCCGTTCCTGCCCCGCCACCGGTTCCAGCTCAGGCCGCGAAGGCCGCACCGCCCGCAGCCGCGACTCCCCGCCCTCCGGCGCCCGCAGTTCCGCCTCCGCCACCCGCAGTTCCGCCTCCGCCACCCTCGCCTCCCGTGCGTCCGCAGCCGCAGCCAGCCGCCACCGCGGCGCCTCCACTCGCATCCAAGCCGCCGATTGCCGAGCGCCTGGCCACTCCACCAATTCCGGTTTCCGAGCCACTGGTCATCGACGACGAAGACGAGGAACCGGCGGGCAAAAAGAAACCTTTTGCCTTATACGGCGCATTGGCTGTAGTGGTGCTGGCGATCCTCGGCTGGCTGATTTTCCGGCCGAATTCCGAACCTGCTCCCGCGAACACTCCAACCTCGCAGGCCTCCCCGGCTCCCGCTGCGACACCGCCCGCAACTCCTGCCCCGGCGACGCCGGTAAAGCCGGGAGCTGCGAGGACATCGCACTCTTCTACCACAGTGAAAGTGCCACTTGGGCCTAAGCCCGCCGCCACGCCCACCCCCGCGGATGATCGGCCCGGCTGGCGCGTGGTCGTTTACACGTATCGGGGCCAGAGCAAGGCTCAGGAGATGGTGGATCAGATCAAGAGCAAACATCCGGACCTCGATGCCGAGGTATTCAATCCTCCCGGGCACAGCGCAGTTTTCCTGGTGACGATCGGTGGCTCTATGGATCGCGAAGCCGCCGGAAAGATGCTCGGCAAAGCCGAACGCGTGGGTTTACCTGACGATACCTATATCCAGAACTTCTCCAAATAAATTAGCCAGGAAAAGCCGGCGCGCTGGTTAGCCGGTCTTGGTTAGCCGGCCTTTGGAACGTTCGCATCCGCGGAAGCTTGCAGCAGGTATTTGCGGCTGGCGGCGACGCTTTCGACCGGGGGAATCACGGTCTCTCCATAAGTGACATCCTGCTCGACGACCATCCAGCCGGAATAATGATTTTTGCGCAGGACCGCAAGGAATGCCGGAAAATCGACCGACCCCTGGCCGATGATGGTGAAGACGTGAGCTGCAATTGCCTGGGCAAAGTTCATCTGCGAACGCCGAACCTCGAACATCACTTTATCGTCGACATCCTTGATGTGGACGAAGCGAAGAATGGACCGGTATTTTTCCGCCTCGACGATGGGATCACCTCCGGAATAGACGCAGTGTCCGCTGTCGAGACAAAGGCCAATGCCTGAACCGGAAGTAGCGTCGAAGAATTGCGCTATTTCCTCAGGTGTTTCAACATAGGTGGCGACGTGAGGATGAAACACCAGGTCGAGGCCAAATTCCTGGGCCACCTGGGCTGCTTCCCGAACCACCTTGGCCACCTGTTTCCATTGCTCAAGGCTCAGACTCTTGCTGCCATCTCTTGGCACGCGGCCTGCGATGCGATTGCGCGCTTCCGATTGAGCGTCGGAAAGAACGAGGAAAGGCGCTCCCAGAGCGGAGAGCAGGCCACCCACGAGGCGTATCCGCTCGACCACGGTTTTGCTGGAAGCGGGGTCGCTCAAGACCACGGGGACAAACGAACCCAGCAGCTTGAGTTTTCGCATGGAGAGCTCGGCTTCGAGCACCTTGGCATCCGTGGGCAAGAAGCCGTAAGGTCCCAGTTCCGTTCCGGTATAGCCGGCAGAGACCATTTCATCGAGCATCTTTTGGTAGCTCTGCTCCCACGACGGACTGGGATCGTCAAGGACTCCCCAGCTGGCGGGGGCGGATGCGAACTTGAAGGGCGTCGTCATTCTTACACCTCAGAAACCGTCCGGCGGACTCCAGATATGATGCCTTTCGCCAGGCGGTTTTGTCGCCTATCATCGAAAGGGTTTCCCGGGGGAGAAGGCAAAGCATGCGCAAGCTTCGCATGGGCGTCGTGGGCGTCGGGGCGATGGGACAACGGCATGCGGAGAATTTTCGCCGCCTGGTGCCCCGCGCGCATCTGATTGCCGTGGCCGATGCCGATGGCTCGCGGGCCGCAAAAGTCGCAGCGGAGCTGGAGATTGACCAGTCGTACTCCAGTCTGGAAGCGATGCTCGAGCGCAAGGACATCGACGCGGTTGTCATCGCATCCCCGGATAAGTTCCATGCAGCCGGAGTGCGGGCGGCAGCGGAAGCAGGCAAACATATTCTCTGTGAAAAGCCGCTGGGGTTGGATTTGGCCGGCGCGCAACACGCTTTGCAGGCGGTGGCCAAGGCTCAAGTGCGCTTGCAGGTAGGTTTTATGCGGCGCTACGATCCCGGCTATGCGGCAGCACACAAGCGCATCCAGGCTGGGGAAATTGGCGATCCGGTGACATTCAAATCGATCGGCCGGGATAAGAAGGCTCCCCCGCTCACAGCTTACGAATCCGGAATCAATGGAATGCTGCTGTATAGCAATACCATTCACGACTTCGATCTGGCGCGCTGGCTGACCCACGACGAAGTAGCCGAAGTGCACACCTTCGCCACGACCACGATACGGCCCGAGATTGCGCAGTTCGGGGACGTTGTGGCCAGCACCGTAAATCTGCGCTTCACGCGTGGAGCAATCGGGAACGTAGAGTCTTACGTGCAGTGCCAGTACGGTTACGATGTACGCACCGAGATCGTGGGCTCCAAAGGGTCGATCTTCGTGGGAACGCTGCGGCAAAACCCGGCCATCCTCCTCCAGCCAAATCATGGTTGTTACGAATTGGAGGATCACTTTCTCTCTCGTTTTCGAGATGCTTACGTGGCCGAGGCGCAAGACTTTGTGGATACCATACTCGGCGATCGCGAACCCCGCGTTACCGGAGAGGATGGACTTCGCGCGGTTCAAATCGCGGCAGCGGCGGAAAGGTCGTATCGGGGCAAAACCCCATGCCCCGTTTAATGCGGTTTTGCCCGGTCAAGGCGAGCCATTCAGAATAGCTGGACAGCGCTACGGCGAGAGCGAATAATTCAGGTATGGGACCCAGGCTCGCAACTTCCATACAAGTTACTTTGGTTTTGCTGGCGTCGGTTCCAGCGCTATCGGCTCAGCATATCGGGCTCGCAGGACCGGTATCGCCGAGCCATATTGGCGGAGTTCATACCGCCCCATCCCCGTCTTTCTCACCTTCCGCGCACTTTGCGTCCCCCTCAACGCCCCAGGTGGGACGATCCGGGCATTGGCCTTCCTGGACTCCGACAACGCCATCTGGTGACCGTCATAACGGTGTTGGCTACCGTCAAAGATACCCTGTGGTCTACGCCGGTTATCCGTGGTTAGCACCGTTTGCCTACCCCGGCTTGCCGCTCGGATATGACGCTCCGTACTTTAACGATTGGCAAGATGAGCAAGCACCGCCGCAACAGACCGAATATAGCGCTCCGCCAATGGGTGGCGATTCCGCGGAGCCTCCACCTACAGAGGCGGCTGCAAATTTTCCCTCACCATTCCGTCCCCCATACGGAGCCCCGGTGGAGGCAGCGCCCGTGCATGCCCAACCGGCGACCACGCTCGTTTTCAAGGATGGACGCCCGCCCATAAACATTCACAGCTATGCCCTCACCGGCAGGACACTTTACGCGCTGGATGGTGATTCGCACCAGGAGTTTCCGCTTTCCCTGCTTGATCTCCCGGCCACGGTCGAAGCAAATCATAAAGCGGGCGTGGACTTCGCGCTGCCCATCGGGCAGTAAAGCACATTTGCCAGCAATTTCTTTCGCCATGACGGAATTGGGCGCTTGCGCATTGCCGGATCCGAGTAGCAACACCTACGGTAAACGTAGCTGTTGTTGTGACTTTTCCTACAACTTTGGTGCGTATACGCAAGACATTGAAATGACTTAATCTGCAACCTTTGTGCGATCAATCCAGCGGCTGCCCCATGCTAGCCTTGCTCTGCAATGAGGTACCAAACACACTTTGTCGCATGCTCCCTGCTCCTCCTCAGTCCGGCGGTTAGCCTGGCTGGAAAGAAGCCTGATCCCGCTCCGCAGGTGAGCCCGACTGCGGTTTCTCCGGGCGCCGCGGCTTTCCTGGACAATGCAATCGATGTCATGCGGGGACACTCACTGCGCGGCAAAGACGTGGATTGGGAAGCAGTGCGCGCGGAAGCTTTCAAGCGCGCAGGCGGCGCGTTCAATCCCATCGATACTTACCCGGCGATTTACTGGACCCTGGTCCAACTCGGGGATCCGGGAAGCCATCTTCGCCTGCCTCCCGGTCTTTATCCGGATCAAATCGCACTGTTACAGCAGGCAGAGAAGGACGCCCTGGCCACAGCGCCGGGCGGAGCAAAAGTGGAGATGTCGTATCCCACTGCCTTGGCAGTAGAGGTCGGCTTCGGGGAGGGGGTGGTCGGAGGGCGCCTGCAGGAGCTCGGCCGGCAGACCGCGCCATTCGGCCCGGCGGGCCAGCACCAGCC
>JBARKD010000275.1:0-2754 GCA_049800615.1 Acidobacteriaceae bacterium
GAAGTTGGAAACCTGGCGGGATGGCTCACGACTGTTGTTGCCCGCGTGTGTCTCGACATGTTGCGCTCCCGCAAAATCCGTCGCGAGGACAGTCTCGAACTACCAATTCATCAAGTCAGGTCCGAACTCGCAAGCCGGAATGACCCCGAACAAGAGGTGGCCATGACCGATTCTGTGGGTCTCGCGCTGTTGATTGTGCTCGATACCTTGCCTCCGGCTGAGCGGCTTGCCTTCGTACTCCACGACGTTTTCGCCATGCCGTTCGATGAGATCGCGCCCATCGTCGGGCGGACCACGGTCGCGGCCAAGAAACTGGCAAGCCGTGCGCGTCAGAGGGTGCAAGGAAAAGCTGCGGAGGGCCATGCGGACTGGACACGACAGCGCCGGGTTGTCGAAGCCTTTCTCACGGCATCGAGATCCGGCGATTTTAAGGCGCTCATCGCGGTCCTCGACCCAGAGGTTGTGCGCCGTGCTGACGCTGCGGCGTTGCCGGCCGGTGGCCCCCTCGAAGTACGCGGGGCACACGACGTCGCTACCGAAACGCTCACCAATACCGGTCTCGCACAATTCGCCCGGTTGGCTTTGGTGAATGGCAACGTGGGCCTCATCGTGGCGCTTCGACGTCAACTGCGTTTGGCGCTCAGCCTTCGCTTCGAGAAGGACCAGATCACAGAAATCGATGTGATCGCCAGTTCGGATCGGCTCCGTGAAACGCAAATCGGTGTTCTCGATTAGATATGAAGCGATCCGGCTGGAAATGGAAGTCGGAGACTAACTAGAATCGGGTCGGCATCATCGGTGGTTTATCCTACGCTGACGGAGGAAGAACCACGTGTACCGCCAACCGTCGTGGAGCGAAAACGTGCTGATGATGCAGTTGGGCTTCGACAGCTTCCAAGAGATGGAGGAGGGGCTAGGCCGGCCGCTGGACCCCCTAGTCGACTGCGTCGTAAATAACATCTATTAATCCGATGCCTGAAAGTTGAAGCGTGGCCAGACTGCATTCCCAGGGGCTAGAGCGTGTTGGGGTTTTGCTAATATGTGGGCAAAGTCCGGACGGTCTCATCGCCGATCTGGTGATCTTGGTTGTAACCTCGCTCCATCTTGGCGCGTCCACCGAGGGGGCAGATAAACTCTCAGAAGAGGATACGAGGGTCGTGACAGAGCACACCGGGGTACCTGCATTAAAAAGACAGCGGCAGGGTGCCTGGCTCGTCAGTCTGACGAGTTTCCTTTTTATTTTGTTGCAGAGTGCTTGTACCGCGGTGATGGCTGTCAGCGGCCTTCGCTTGCTGATTGGGCTGGGTTCACTGGCGGCTGCCTCCTTCATTCCCGGATTTATATTTTTCATTCATACTGACAAAATCCGCATTCCTATGATGGTTATCGCGGTTCTTGGGTCTGTTCTCAATCTTTATGTCGTGTGGAGAATACGATCACTGCGAGCACGACCCGCGTCGCAATGGAGAGCGCAGCCGGTCACTGCCAAACAACGCCGGTCGGAGACGATTCAAATCGTGCTCTCTATTCTGACTCTCCTGCTGGTTGTAGCTGAGATTCTCGCGCACTACGTCTTGCTCGGCGCATTCTAGCCGCCTCCGGTTCCTTCCAATTCCAGGTTGATGCGCGCATGCAGGCGTTCGCTGAAGCCACCCGGCAGCTGAAACACGCGTTCATCCGCGGTGAGGATGATGATGTTGCGAGTGGAGTCCAGAATGGCAGAGCAGATCTCGCAATGCTCGAGATGCTTTTGAACATCCAATCGAATGTCCTCCGGCAATGCGGCATCCAGATAGTCGGAGATGTAACCCCAAACGTGTTTGCATTCTATAACCATGGGAGCCACCTCCTCTTTGGGCTTGGGTTGACACTCTTCAAGAATGGACTAAGTTGCTTCTGCAACATCATGCGTGCCCGATGAAGTCGTACTTTAACAGACGGGACACTGATGCCGAGCACTTCTGCCGTTTCCTTGACGTTGAGGTCCTCGACATCACGGAGTTGAAAGACCTGGCGATAAATTGTGGGCAGGCTGATAACTGCTTCCTGAAGCATCTGACGAATCTCCTGCCGCTCCAAAAGTTCCGAAGGAACTTCGCGCCAGTCCCGGAGCAAAGCCGGAGACACAGCTCCTGCGCCATCGGGAGGATCGTCAAGCGATTCCATGCGAACGATAGTCTGTCGCCGAAGTCGGCCTCTCGCCTCATTGAGTGCAATGCTGATGAGCCAGGTGCCGAACTTGGATTCCGCCCTAAATGTGGATAGGTTACGAAAGGCTTTCAGGAAGGCCTCCTGTGCGATATCCTCCGCATCCGCCTCGTTCTTCACAAGAGACAAGGCCATTAAATACACGCAGCGCTCATGGGGATGGATCAATTCGTGGTAAAGCTGCGTTTCCCCAGCCAAAATGGCGGCAATCATTTCGGCCTCGATTCGAGTTGAGGAATGCCGTTCCATCGTTACCGGGCTGTCCTCACCTTCCTCGAGATATGAGTGTCTACGGAGAGGAGTCCAGCGACGAATCGATTGCAAGCCAACGGGAATGCGCCTCGCCGAGAGAGCGGGCCAAGTAGTGACAAAATCCCGGCTGTGAGTTCCAACCCCGATACGAAATGAGCGTCGAATACCGAAGATTCGACATTGAGGCTTGTGAAGAATCTCGTCACTCTTGGCGGATTACGCCGCTTGTCCCAACCCGTCTGCGCGAATGGAAGGCGCCAGTAGAACTCCACCGCCGATCGCATTGCAGACTGG
>JBARKD010000276.1:0-8422 GCA_049800615.1 Acidobacteriaceae bacterium
GGCTACCAGCTTGTCGAGCGCCTGCTCTTGCCAGAAGGCATCATAGGCGGGATGGTCCGAGAGGCGCTTCCAAAAAGGGAGCTGCCGAAAGCCATTCTTCTCAGCCCAGTTGCCGGCAGACTCAACATCCAGAAAATCCTGATAATCGTCCGCGCTCCACCGCGGAACAGAGGCTCCCTCGCCGGTCTTGCTCGTCTGCTCCGTGAAATAGTCGAGGTTTACCTGGCGGAAAGCTCCGTAGTGAAACCAGTCGTCGCCCATCCAGCCGTCGATCATCGGGCTTTCCGGCGCGGCAACTTTGAGCGCGGGGTGTGGCCCCAGCAACGCCATGGCCACTGTCCATCCATCGTAGGAGGAGCCAATCATGCCAACGCGGTGATTCGATTCCGGGACGTTTTTGCTGAGCCAATCCACCGTGTCCCATGCGTCGGTGGTGTCGTCGGTCTTGGTGGGGTTCAGCGGCCCCATGGGTGGACGGGTCATCACATAGTCGCCCTCGGACCCGAACTTCCCGCGAATATCCTGGTAGACGAAAATGTAGCCGTCATCGACCCATTCCCGGTTTGCCGACCAAACGGCGTCTTTGAGGTGAGGGCTGTCCGTCTTGGTGAAGAACTTGGCGTCATAGGGCGTGCGCTCCAGCAGCATGGGGAGATCGTGCGCGCCCTTGGGGATGACGATGACGGTGTACAGCTTGACTCCGTCACGCATCGGGATCATCACTTCCCGCTTGGAGTAGTCGAAGTCTGTTTCGGGCTTCTGCCATTTGGCGGGAATATCGCTGCCCGTCTGCACCATATCGCTCGTCTGCGACCATGAGGGAAAAATCGGGAGAGAAACCAGGAGGGACGCCACAATGGCGCAAACGGAAAATTTCACAGCCAGCCTTTCGCAGCAGGGAGTCGGCCCCTGCGCCACTTTGCTTGGACGATTGTCGCAGGGAATGGGTATTTAGCGGCACTTACTCACCCGGCTAATCGCTCAACATAGACGTAGTAAGCGCCTCTCTCATGTTGATCCTTGCAGGCGAAGGCCGTGCGCAATTCAGCCGGCCCGGCCGGCAGGTTCAAGGTAAAGGCGAGAAACTTTGCATCGTCGTCCACAGGCTGGCTTTGATGTTGGCCGGCGATGTTGATGGACCCGGAGGTTGCCCCTATAGAGACGCCGGGAGTCTGTTCTTTGTTGTCAGGCGGATTGCGATAGGCGGCGTTGATGGCTGCATCGATTTCACGAGGCCAGCGCCGCAGCTCGAAGCGGTAGCGGCCCGGACGCGCGATGTCGACTGCCCAGAATCCGTTTGCCACAGGGCCCGTCAGGATCTGCCGCTGATGCCAGGCGTTGAGCGCGTCCGGGCTGTGCCAATCCATGCTGGTAAGACAGGCCGGATTGTCGCGATCATTCCCAAGTACAATGTGCACCATCCGTTCGTTCTGGGGTGCAATCGTTGCCCACCACGCATCGTACTTTTTGCTCAATGCCGCCACAACCTCGGGATGCTGCCCGGCAATGTTGGACTGCTGTCCGGGGTCCTGCTTGATGTCGTAAAGCTCGATCTTTGCCGGATCGCCATCCAGACCAGGATTGACCAGGCGCCATTGCTGTGTCATCACCGCTGTCTGCCGCCATCGCACGAGCAGCTCATCGCGTTGCGAATCGACAAAGAGCGTCCGGTCTGGCCACGCTGCAGCGGTTTGCGCAGTGCGCTGCTGGAGCAACGGGCGCAAAGATTGTCCATCGGGCTGGGTGCCGCGATTCGTGAGTCCGCACAGATCCACCAGGGTCGGCAGGAGATCGATATCTTTGCTCAGGACGTTGACATCCCGCCCGCCGCCAATGGCTCCGCCCCGCCACTCGACAAACAGCGGCACGCGATGACCACCCTCATACGCCGAACCCTTCTCTCCGCGCATGCCCGCATTGAACACCTTCACCCCATCGGCGCCGCCATTGTCCGACGCGAAGATCAGGATTGTGTTTTCACGCAGGCCGCGCCGATCGAGGAACTGCAGCAGCCTCCCCACGTCCGCGTCGATCTCAACCGTCATGCCATAAAAGCCCGGCTGCGTGAGCCCGGGAACATGCTCATACGGCCGGGTGTCTTCGTCGAGCGCCCAGGTGGGTATATGCGATGCAGTGGTGGGAATGTAGCAAAAGAACGGCTGGCCGGCATCCTGGGCGCCTGCCATGAACTTCATACTCTGATCGAAGAAGACGTGCGTGCTGAATCCCTCATATTTTTCGAAGCGGCCGTTGTGCCGATAGGAATCGTTGCGGTCGTCGTTGCCGAAATAATCGGGTGTCTGCCAAATCCCGCCTCCGCCGCATACCACGACTTCCTCAAATCCACGATCCTGGGCGCGGGAGGGATAATTGTCGCCAAGATGCCATTTGCCGAACAGCCCGGTGCGATATCCCGAGGAGCGGAAGCAGTCTGCCAGCGTCGCTACTCCCGGCTGCAGGATGCTCCGGCCCATGATCGTGTGCCACACGCCGACCGAATCGCAGTATTTGCCGGTCATCAGCGCTGAGCGCGAGGGCGAGCACGTCGGAGAGACGTGGAAATCCGTGAAGCGCACCGAACTTCCATGCAGGCGGTCGATATTCGGCGTCTTGATGTAGGGGTTTCCGAGGCAGGCAAAATCCCCGTATCCTACATCGTCTGCCAGAACGAACACTACATTTGGCGGGTTCTTCGGCCTCATTGCCGGTTTGGCGGAGGCCACGGACGTAGCCAGGGCTTGTCCCGCGATCAGTTGCAAGACGGTGCGGCGGGTGATCGAGCGCGACGGCACGCGGACTCCTCTCCGGGTGATGGTCGCCCCGGGCACAGAAACGCAGGTTCGAGAGCAGGCGGAAGCTCTCGCGCCGAATTATAAGCGACTTGGAGCTAAGATCCCTCTACTGCCGCGTTGAACGAGGAGTGTGCATCAGGGCGTGATGCCGCAGGAAATGGGCTCCGGCGCAATTAGCTTGACGGTATCCAAGGGAATCTGCTCCGATGACCCCGCGTTAAGCTGGAAAAAGGCCATCTGGGGGGTTCCGCCGGGGTCGCTCACAAAACTTGCCCGCACACTGGAGAGGGTGATGCTGTCCCACGCGGAGGCCAACAGGTAACCGTTGTCTGTTGCAACCAACGGAACGTGATAGTAATTCTCCCGTGTCAGCCATAACCGCTGGTTATCGTCGTATTGCACGACCCAGCCTTTTTCATAGCCTCCAGTAAAGCCCGCTATCTGGTTGCACTCCGGTGTCAGGGAAAGGATCGAAGCGCGTAGCGACTGGATAAAGGCCTTCTGCTTTTCATAGTTCGCGATCGCGTTCTCAACACCCGCTATCGGCGAGCCATACAAGACGTGAAGAACCCAGGAACGGACTGCGCTGGCGAAATACGAGCCGGTGCTGCTGTTGGTGAAAATTACGATGCCGATGCCCGCGTCGGGCAGCATGGCGATATCGGTCTTGAAGCCGTCGATGCTTCCGGAATGCGTCACGAGGCGTACGCCGCCGTCATTTACATCGACCCAACCCAAGGCATAGGCTGCGTTGGGTCCTAGTGGAATCTGGCCTTTCCAGGTTTTTTCCAGGTTTAGCGACGAAACCACCCTCCTGCCGTTGGGCGCGACTCCCGCCTGAAGCTGGGTGATTACATAGCGCGTCATATCGTTCATCGTGCTTGCGATCCCACCAGATGGCATGATTGCCCGGAGGGGCATATATGTGTTGGGGTGAAGCGGAAACACATCCTGGGTCAGATCGTATTTGTAAGGTGTCGCGATGTTATTGCTTAGCGTCTCGGGTTCATCCGTCATCGCCGTGCTGGGCATTTCGATTGGGTCGAAGATCCGCTCTTTGACCGAGGATTTGTACGAATCCAGCAATTCAGGAATGGGCACTCCCTGGGCCAGCGCGCCGACATATCCGCCCAGCGCATAGATGGTGTTGTTGTAGCGAAACTCGGTTTCCGGGGCAGCGAAAACTTCCAGGTCCCTCACCGTTTGCCAGAGATGCTGAGGAGAATCGAGGTCGGCGTATTCCACGAATGGGGTGTCGTTGATTCCGCTGCCCATATTCATGAGTTGCTGCACCTGGATGGTGTCGGTCAATTCTTTGTTGGGCAATTGGAAATCGCTGCGAAGCGAAAGCACAGGAGTATCCCAGGCGAGAAGCCCCCGATCGACTTGCGTCGCAGCCAGCATGGAAGTAAACGCTTTGCTGGTGGATCCGATGCGATAAATGGTATCCAGCGTGAAGGGTGCGCCGGACGCGATGTTGCGCACACCAAAACCTTGGGCGTGTATTACCTTACCGTCCTGAATAAGCGCGATAGCCACGCCGGGCACAGCGAAATATCTCATGCCGAGAGGCGTAAGTCTGTCCAGCGTATCGATAAGTGCCGGACATATTTGAAACTTTGGACAGTTGACGGCAACGGAGAAAGCGTCAGTTGGCGTCGTTGTATCTGCCTGCGCTATGGCCTGGAGAGGGATGCACGTCAGCATGACCGCTAACCAAAGGTTTCGCATATTCGCCTCACTGCCTGATTTGAACGTGCATTTTATACGCTACGAGAATCAACTCCGCAATGAAATTCCCCGTTAATAAAAAGGACGGCTGCCCCGGCGCGAAAATCAGCATCCAATGTCCAGCAAGCAGATGCCGTGAATTTTGCTCGACGGCCACGCGAACGAGGGAAAGCACGTGAAACCAGCAACAATCATTGGGTTAGTTCTTATCATCGTGGGCATTATAGGTTTTGCCGTGGGTGGCGTTTCCTTCTCTCACGAGAAAAAGGATGTCGACGCCGGCCCGATCCAGATAAGCCACAAACAAACGAAAACGGTTCCCATTTCACCCATACTAAGCACGATCGCATTGATCGGCGGTATTGGGTTAGTTGTTGTGGGCGCGCGAAGCAAGTAGGAGCCTGAACCGCGGAACCGCTCAGGCTCCTGCTTGCGCGCGGCCGCGGAACGACAATTCTGTTGCAAGCCGGGCTTTGGCGGAGCGCTCATCGATTCCCAAAATCCACTCCCAAAACCGAAGGTCACTCCGGCAGCATGTCTGCGGTCAGCCACCGGGTTACCGGCCGGATGGACTCTGTAGCTCTTCTTAAAGCCCCATTTCATGGGCGCCTTTTTGGCATTTCGTCCGAGGGAGAGGTTCCTTCGGGCAGACCGTCTCCTCGCAATGCGGCGCGTCTGAAATGAAAGCGTGAGCGTTCAGATAAACTGAGAGGCAGAAGGCTCGATGACAGATCGGAGACTCGCCCCGTATGACCTTAGTGCTCACTCAGATGGCCGTCGTGTTGCTCGTGACCTTAGCTTGCGGGTGGCTTGCCCTCAGGCTCGGTCAGGCGCGCGTGATTGGCGAAATCATCGGTGGCATTCTGATCGGCCCGTCGGTCTTCGGCCGATTTGCTCCACATCTCTCTGCGTCGCTGTTTCCTCACTCCCTCGCCCCTCTTGAAACCTTCTCGACCGTCGGTCTGGTGTTATTTCTGTTCCTTATCGGCATGGAATTGAATTACGAGGAACTCTACAGTCATCGCGTGACTGCGGTTTTCTCAAGCGGCATGAGTATTCTGCTTCCGTTTGCCATGGGAGCGCTCTTGGCGCATTCTTTGCGCATCCGTTTTGCGCCTCATGGTATTGGAAGTATGCCCTTCGTCCTGTTTCTTGGGATTTCCATGAGCATTACCGCCTTTCCCGTTCTGGCCCGCATCCTGGAAGAGCGAAACCTGCAAACGACAGCTCTCGGCGGCACCGCAATTCTCTGCGCCGCTGTGGACGACGTCGTGGCCTGGGGTTTGTTGGCTCTCGCGCTGGCACTGATGGGGGGCGGCGACGCCCCTACTTCTCTATTGTTTCGCTTGATCGGCCTGGTGGTGTATCTGGTGGTGATGTTGGGCGTGGTGCGTCCGATTGCGGCTTACCTCGTCCGTCGTCGCACTCAGCCCGAGCTGACGCTGGAACTTCTGGGTGTGATCGTAGCCAGCGTCCTCTTCTCCGCGGCTGCTACCGATAAATGTGGCGTTCACCCGCTCTTCGGCGCGTTTCTCGCAGGAGTCTGCTTTCCTCGCGTGCCCCACTGGCAGACTTCCATTCGTGAACGCCTGGACATGTTGGTTTCGGTCCTGCTCCTGCCACTCTTCTTCGCTCTCACCGGAATGCGCACCCGGCTCGACTTGCTGAACGATAGCAACATGTGGCTGTGGACCGCCATCATCATCTGCGCCGCAGTCTTCGGAAAAATGGGTGGCGCGGCCCTTGCAGCGCGCTGGACGGGACAATCCTGGCGGAATGCGGTGGCCCTCGGCGCCTTGCTGAACACCCGCGGGCTGGTGGAACTGATCGTGCTCAACATCGCCTACTCCGTCGGTGCATTTAGTCCGACGCTCTTTACCATGTTGGTGGTCATGGCCCTTGTCACGACCATGCTGACTTCTCCGATCCTCTCCCTGCTCGGTATTCGCGGAACACCCAATCAGGGGGTTTCCCTTGCCGCAACTGGCGCTCTCAAGGCTTCTTAGACATCTGCGGTCGGACAGAAATCTTCCGCTCGCGCTCTGCCGATGCAAACGCAGTTTGGACGAACTTGCATGGACAGCCGTCCTGGCCTGATAGTGGATGCCGCTGGATGGAAGGGGAAATGAGAACGATGTTTCGCGAGGAAACCAGGGCGGCATTGCCGGTGGCGTTGCTGGTGGCGTTGTTGGTGGCGTTGTGCATCCTGTTCGCCGTCGTTTGTCCGGCACGGGCAGCGGATGACTCCGCGTCCCATTCATCCGCTGTCTACAATGTCTCGAATACCGGCAAAATGCCGGGTTTTCGGGTCGATCCCGAATGGCCGCGGCCGCTGCCACACCACTGGCTGCTGGGCCAGATCGGTGGTCTGTATGTCGACCGGCACGATCACATCTGGGTCTATAACCGGCCGCGCACCATGACCAACGAAGAGGCCGGTCTCGAAGGGCCGATCCCCGGCGCGGTCGACGCAAAGAGACAACCGGTCGACGGACTCGGCCAGGCTCGCCCCTACGGCCCGATCGCGGACTGCTGTAAAGCCGCTCCTTCGGTTTTGGAATTCGACGTGGAAGGAAAGCTTCTGCGCGCGTGGGGAGGCCCGGCGGATCCAGGCTTTATCGGTGGAAAATGCAAGCCGTCAGCGGGATGCATCTGGCCCAGCAGCGAGCACGGTATTTATATCGATGATCGTGACAACGTCTGGCTGTCTGGAAATTCCGCCGCGGCGGACCACGCCGGCTCTCCATGGGCCACCAACAAATCAGGCGGCGACGGCTTCGTGCTCAAGTTCGACATGGACGGCAATTTCAAAATGAGAATTGGCGGAACTCCGTCGGGGCCGAACAGCAACGATATGCATGGTGGGGTGAATGGCACTCCGCTGCTGTATCAATCCGCGGATATGGTGGTCGATTCCGCAACCAATCGCATGTATATTGCTGACGGATACGGAGACCGCAGAGTCCTCATCGTGGATGCCCAAACCGGTCAATACATCGGCCACTTTGGAGCCTATGGAAACAATCCCGTCGACGATGCAGCCGCTAAAACTGCAGGTTCCTGGATCGAGGACTACACCACGGGCAAGCGAAAGCCCGCATTTTTTCGCAATCCGGTCCACTGCGTGAAGATCGCCGGAGATGGCAGGCTTTACGTTTGCGATCGCGGGAATGATCGCATCCAGGTTTTTGATACTCACGATCCCGCATTGGGCAAGCCTTGCAGCAATCCTGGCGGCGCTGCCGGGAACTGCGGCTTTCTTGCTGAGCAGTTCGTCAGCCCGCATACCAACATTATCGGAACCGCGGTATCCATGGCTTTCTCGACAGACGCAGCGCAGAGCTGCCTATATATCGGCGACAACGCAAACATGACCATCTACATCCTGAACCGCGGCAACCTCGAGGAGCTGGGCCGGCTCGGGCGAAGTGGGCGGATGGCAGGCGAATTCCACTGGCTGCATCAGGTGAGCGTTGACAGCAAGGGCAACATCTACACCGGAGAAGTCGACACCGGCAAAAGGATCCAGAAATTTGCCCGCTACGGTGAAACCGGATGCAGCGGAACAGGATCGGCCACGGTTGGCGGCCCAGCTAACTAGCAACCGCGTAGTTGGCGGATGCGTCCTGGAATGGTTTAGCAAAGACCGGTTGCTCAGCGTCTGCGGGAGGCTGTTCGTCGCGTGGTCGCTCGTATTCAGAACAGCGCTTGGGTTGAAGAACCGGGTTTTATATTGCAGACCACGCACTCTGAGCTGTTTATTTCCAGGTGTATGGCGGAGAGAGAGGGATTTGAACCCCCGATACCCGTGAAGGTATGCCTGATTTCGAGTCAGGTGCATTCAACCGCTCTGCCATCTCTCCGTATGTTTATTATCAATGGGTTAGCGTGCTCTGTAA
>JBARKD010000277.1:0-4118 GCA_049800615.1 Acidobacteriaceae bacterium
ACGCAGGAGTTTCCTTGTCTGACAAAGTGCCTCCGGTCCGAAAGCCATGAAAAAGCCATGACTGCGAAACCGCCTGTCGTACTGACCATCGCCGGCTTCGACCCCTGCTCCGGGGCGGGTGTTACGGCCGACATTAAGACGATCGCTGCCCATGGCTGCTACGGGCTGGCCTGCATCACAGCCATGACCGTGCAGTCGACCACGGGTGTTCGGAGAGTGGAGGCGGCCGATCCCCTGCTTGTGACGGATACGTTGCAAGAACTTGCTGACGACATTCCGATCGCGGCCGTCCATATTGGAATGTTGGGCAGTGCGAAGGTAGTTAAGGCGGTGGCGGACTTTCTGGAGCACCGCCCGGGCAAGGCCAAGCTGTCCAATATCGTTCTGGATCCAATCATAAAATCATCCTCAGGCGCAGACCTGTTGGACGGTTCTGGAATTAAGTTGCTCATTGAGAGGCTCATCCCGGTTGCCGACGTGATCACGCCGAACGGGGATGAGGCCGCTGTCCTTACCGGCTTGCAGGTGACCGATCTTGACCAGATGAGAGCCGCAGCCGCGAAGTTGCACAAGATGGGAGCGGCTGCCGTGGTGATTACGGGCGGACATCTCGATAAGGCGACCGATCTGTTGAGCTTTACGAGCAAGCGTGGCATCGAGCAGGAAGTGTTCAGAGCTGAACGGCAACGTTCGAATTGCACCCACGGAACCGGTTGCGCGTTCGCGACGGGGATATCCTGCCACCTGGCGCTCGATCGTGGACTAGCGGAGGCCGTCCTGTTAGCGAAGACTTATGTGATCGCGGCAATTGCGGCGGGCCATGCCCTGGGCCGAGGTACGGCTCCGGTCCACCATCTCTATCGCATGAATGAGCAGCGGCGTGCGGCGGGGTCGGGAACTGAATCGTAGCGTGGTTGTAGAAGTCTCTGTCATGGAGAATGCCGTAGGTAGGTAGGTAGAAGTGAAAAGTGATTAGCTGAGAAAGTGATTAGCCGGTCGGTAAAGAGATCAATCACCGTCGATGTCTGTAGGTTTCTTGAGAAGAATCCCCGCCACAAACGAAGCTGTCGCAGCCAGAAGCCATTCGATCCGCCACATCTGGATGGCCTGGAATTCGGCGAGATTCGAGGCTTTGTAGAACAGGCTGACCCCGATGGCTCCCGCAATGCATCCCAGCCCTATCATGAATGCGATGAGTGCCGCTGTCGGCAGACCGACCCAGCGCTTGATCTCGTGGAAGTGGAGGTAATGCAGCCAGTTGGGAAAGGAGAGTTCACGCCAGTAGCCGGCGGCCGCATCGATCCAAGGGCGTGCCCATGCGATTTTCCCGGCCAACATGCCATGCATACCTGCGGCAGGAGTGTGGACCTCCGCCAATAAGGGTCGCCGCAGACCGCAGGTATGACAAAACATAGCACCAATCATGAATTCGGAACCGCAACCGTCACATGCATCCGACATGCTCTGTGACGCTGCCAGGGAGAGAGGGGATTCCGCGGGCCCTTCAAGAATGGTGGGAGACCGCCAAAAATCCTGCTGCGCATCGCGAACTATTTCAGCCATAAGATAGGTGAAGGGGAGGGCGCCTGCGATCTTGTAACGCAAGCTGACAGCCAAACCTTTCGGCGATCAAGTTCTTTTCTATTCAAATGTTTGCACTTTTCTGCATCCGGGTTTTCCGCCGCTCCGGGCAATTATTACCCGCACCGGCGCGTAAAGATGCCCCGGTTACTCTGGTTTTCTTGCCTCTAACTGCCAAAATTATAGGGCCCCAGGTGCGAATCCATTCCTAATTTGTCGGGTACCTCAGGCTGACGCCTTTGGTTCGTCCCGTGCTGTGGAATTTCGTTTAGACTTAAAAATCCAAGACGTTTATACAGCGGGGATGCGGTCGAGTTTCTTATTGGCGAGACGGTTAGTGCACAGAGGGTGGTTGTCTCCCCTTGTAATTCTCGTTTTCTGTTTCTTGCCGTTATCCCGGTCTTTAGGTCAAACCCGCTCTGCTGGGCCTGGCGCTCCTGCTCGGGTCGCGGTTAGCGCGTCCGACCACGATGCGGCGGTCGAGGCCGCTTTTGATCGCTTCTACAACATGGATTATGACCGTTCGATCCAGGAGTTCGAACGGATACTCGGCAAATCCCCTAACGACCCTTCATCCGTAAATCATCTGTTGTCCACTGTTTTGTTGCGCGAGCTTTACCGGATGGGCGCAATGAACACCGGCGAATATGCCAGCGACAGCTTTATTGGCGAGGCGCACCGGCCCGCCGATCCCAAGGTGAAGGAGCGGATCAAGCAACTGGTAGAGCGGGCGGAGAATCTCGAGGATGGGGAACTGAAAGCAAATCCTAACGACGTGGATGCGCTGTATGCACGGGGCGTTACCCGAGCGCAGTTCTCGCTGTATACGGCCCTGGTGGAGCGGGCATGGTTTTCTGCGCTACGCAACGCCGTGGGCGCACGCCGCGATCACGAGCGCGTGCTTGAGCTGAATCCTAACTATGTGGATGCGAAGCTGGTGGTAGGCGCGCACAATTATGTAATGGGGAGCCTGCCGTGGAGCGTGAAAGTGGCAGGGGCTCTGGTGGGGCTGACCGGGACCAAGGAAAAAGGTCTCGAATATCTGCGGGAGGCGGCGACCAGCAAAGGAGAGAACAGCGTCGATGCCAAGGTCGTGCTGAGTTTGTTCCTGCGGCGTGAGCGACGGTACGACGAAGCGCGAGAATTTATGCACGAACTGGCATCGCGCTATCCGAGGAATTACTTATTTCCTCTGGAGGAAGCTAATTTGCTGCGTGCCGGCGGGCACGCGGCGGAGGCAGCGGCCGCCTATCGCAATGTGTTGCAGAGCGGACGGGAAGGGAAGTACGCCGGCCTGCACTACGAAGTCGCCGCGTGGGGCCTGGGCGAGTTGCTGCGCAGCCAGAAAGATATTGCCGGGGCAGCGGCCGCCTATGAACTGGTGGGAGAAGTATCGAACCCTGATCCGGAGACGCTGCAGAAAGCCAACCTCGCCGCCGGCGAAATGTATGATCTGCTGCAGAAGAGGGACTTGGCGATGAAGAAATATCAGATCGTCCTGGCTGAGAACGCCAGCACTCCTCCTGCCGAGCGGGCCCGGAGGCATATCCGGGAAGCCTATCGGGAGTAGGTGTAGCACGCCCACCGCTGTTCCGCTATTTCAATTGAAGGAACTTTCAGGGCTACAATTACGTAGTGTCTAGTAGAGACGTTTACGAGGTAACGAATATGTACTGCAACCACTGCGGCAAAGCGATTCAGGACGACGCTAAGGTCTGCGCTTATTGCGACTGGTGCGACGGCGCCAAGGGCGCAAGATAGCAGGCGTTTGCCTGGGTTTCGCCGAGTACTTTGACGTTGACGTCACGATGGTCCGGTTGATCTGGCTGGTCGCTTGTTTCATGTCGGGTATCGGGTTGATCGCGTACCCGATTGCGTGGATCGTGATGCCGGAGGAGCCGCTGCTGCTGGCGCCGCCGGTGGGCGCGCAGCGTGTCACAAATCCGTAAGCTGCGCCTCGTCTTCTGGATCCAGCCTGTCTTTGCGGCGACGCCAGCAGAGGTGCGTGCTACAATTTTCCCGCCATGCCCGCCATGATTGATACGTTTCTGGTTGCGGAAAAAACTGCGGTTAACTCCAAAGGAGACGGCCCCGCCGTGGATGTTAGCGGCGCCGCCAACCGCGTATTTTTGCTGACCCTCGAAATTACAAAGATCATTGAGCAGGAATCGCTCGACGTGAGCATCATGAGCTCAGCGGACGGCGCAGCCTGGAGCGCGAAAGCGGTGGTTGCTTTTCCACAGAAGTTCTATTGCGGAGAGTTTCCGCTACTGCTGGATCTGACGGCGCATCCAGAGGTGAAGTTCGTGCGCGCACACTGGGAAGTAGCGCGCTGGGGCCGTGGGGTGGAAACGCCGATGTTCGAATTCGGCGTAAGGCTGAAGGAAATTCCCAGAGAAATCTTGCATCAAGCCCGCGTCGAGGCCGAGGTTCGGGTCTAGAAAGCGTCGACAGGCAGACGCCGCGCATTCAACCAAGAAACAACAATCAGAAATTCCTGCACGGTTGGCACCTCGCTACAGCGATCTCCGCTATAT
>JBARKD010000278.1:0-6960 GCA_049800615.1 Acidobacteriaceae bacterium
GTCAACGTACCCTCCACCGCGTCGCCGACGCCGACCGTTAACTCCCAGAACCCCTTTGGGGGCACCCCGGGGGGCGGGCTGTTCCCGCCTGCCACACCGTTCGACGACAACGATTGGTTCTTCGACCCCAACTATAAGAATGCCTATTCTGAGCAGTGGAACTTCGGCGTGCAGCGGCAGCTCAACAATTCGACTTCCTTAAAAGTCGACTATGTCGGCTCTGGCTCGCACCGCACCAATATCGGCGGCTATTACAACACCGCGCTTACCCCGGGTCCCGGGGACCCGCAAACCAGGGCGCCTTATCCCTATGCCACTCACACGCTTTACGACCACGGTATCGGAAGTTCCACCTACAACGCCCTGCAAGTGTCCGTGGATAAGCGCTACACCAGCGGCCTCTCGTTCCAGGTAGCCTACACCTGGTCGGAAAGCTACACGGCAGACGACGGTTGGTTCAACTCGGAAGGTCTCACCGTGCAGGATGCGTACCACCCCGGCGCGTCCAGAGGTTACGCTGGAACTAACGTGCCTCAGGCGCTCGCTATCAACACTATTTATGATGTCCCGGTCGGCCAGGGCAGGAGATTTTCCACCGGCAACCGCTTCGGCGACTACATCCTCGGCAACTGGCAGCTCAACAACATCTTTACTGCCCGCAGCGGCCAGAATCAGACCGTGGTCGACAGCCAGGACGTCGCCAATATCGGCAACCCGAATGTCTACGAACGCGCGAATATGGTTGGAAAACCCTTTTCCGGGTTCACCAAGTCCAAAAACGAGTGGTTCAATACAAAGGCATTCGCGATTCCCGCGCAGTACACGTTTGGGAACTCGTACCGTGGTCTTATCCAGGGCCAGCGATTTATCAATTTCGACACATCGGTGATTCGAATTTTCCCCCTCTGGCACGAGACTCAGTTCGAGTTTCGCGCTGAAGCTTTCAATCTTTTCAACCATACAGTCTTCGGTCTGAATGAATACAACAGTACCGACATCAATAGTCCGAGCACCTTCGGATCGGTCGACGGTCAACAGGCAACCGGAAATACGAATCGAGAACTGCAATTTAGCGGCAAGATTGTTTTCTAGGAAAAACCAGCGGACCCGGCGGCCGAAGCCTTTCCTTGCCCCATAGAGGTTTCGGCCGCGTATTCTCTCGTAAGGAGGATCAGAAGGAAAGACGAGCCGGATGCGTTCGGCGTCGATCAAAGTCGGAGCATGAGTGAAGGCATAACTGGCAAAGAGAAGTCTCCACGAGAGCCCAGCCGCGGATTGCGGAGAGTGGCATTGTGGGAGTTCTTGTTTGCATGCCCAATGCTCCTGCTGATGACAATGAGTGGGGCGGCAAAGAGTGATACGGTCGTCACCCATGCCGGCGAATCCAACAATGGATATGTCGGTTCGGACGCTTGCTCGGCGTGCCATCAGGGAATCTATCAACAATTTACGAAGACGAGCATGGGCCGTTCGATGTCCCCAGTGACGCCGGCCTATCTGCAGAAAGCTACTCCCTCCGCGCAGTATTTCAATGAAAGACTCGGCCGGCTTTTTGAGGTTTACTCCCAGGACGGAAAACTTTACCAAAGCGAATCGGCGACTGGAAGCGACGGCAAGGAGAGTTTTCGAGACGTCCACCAGCTCGAATGGATCATTGGGTCCGGAGTCAACGGATTCGGAGGCCTACTTCGGAAAGATGGGTATCTCTTTCAGGCGCCGCTATCCTACTATTCTCATCCTGCGACTTGGGAGCCCTCTCCCGGATACGAGTTTATCGATCTGGGTTTTAGCCGGCCAATCACACCTGGCTGCATTTTCTGCCACAGTGGTCGGCCTAACCCGGTGGCCGGAACGACGGGGCAATTCGCCAGTCAGCCGTTTTCTCAACTGGCCATCGGCTGCGAAAGTTGCCATGGCCCGGGCGCCCCTCACATTCAGGCCATGTCCGAGGGAAAGCTTCAGACGCAGGCAAAGGCTGCGCCGATCGATACCCGTATCGTCAATCCGGCCCGTCTAACTCCCTATCTCGCGGATAACATCTGCATGGGCTGTCATCAGAACGGGGATGCGCGGGTCCTCAAGCCCGGGAAGACCTACCAGGACTTTCGCCCCGGAAGTCCTCTCGACGACACGCTCTCGATTCTCATGGTTCCGCCAAAGCCGGAATCTCCTCCCACGGCAGACCACGTTGAGCACTACTACTCCATGACGCTGAGCAAGTGCTATCGCGCAAGTGGCGGGCGCCTGCGCTGCATCACTTGTCACGACCCTCATGTGGAGCCAGCGCGCGAAGAAGCGCCAGCCTACTTTGCGGGCAAATGCCTGACCTGCCATACGAATCAAAGCTGTAAGTTGCCCATCGCGACGAGAATGCAACGAAAGCCGGCCAACAACTGCATAGGCTGCCATATGCCGAAGCGTGACATTCAGGTCATCTCCCACTCCAGCGCCACCAACCATCGCATTCTGGCCACACCCGATGAGCCGTTTCCCGATGTCGCATTTCATCAGACGACGGCATCGCTGCCTGATCTGATCCATATCAATCCGGCTCCCGGTCAGGAAGCCGTTCCGCCGCCGTTACTGACTCTGTTGGCGGCTTACGGCGAGCTGGCGCAGAAACACCCGGAGTACGTCGCGGCGTATCTCAAGGTTCTCGACCGCCTCGAGCTGACCCAACCCAACGACCCGCTTGTTCAGGCGTCGTTGGGCCGCAGAGACCTGCAGAACGGCGACTATCAGGCCGCGGCCGCGCATTTGCGCCGGGCCGTCGAAAATGACGCAACGACAGCGACGACTTACTCGGATCTGGCTAATGCTCTGGTACACCTGGGGGACACGGAACAGGCGATATCCCTGCTGGAGAAGGCTATCGATCTTGACCCATTCAATCCAGTGAGCAGGAAAATGCTGATCGTGCAACTGATCCAGGCCAAACAATACGCGAAAGCAGAAACGGCCCTGGAGCAATATTCCGCCGTTTTTCCGCAAGACGACGTAATGCGGCAGGCGCTGGCTCGCGCCAGGGCCAACAGCCCGCAGCCGTGAGCTATTGGGCCGCACTGAAAGGGCAGGGGCTAACGTGTTTGCGCGAGATGTGGATGCCACAGGCAGGGTTAAGACTATAAACTTTGAGGTGCAGTCTTCCTGTCCATCAGCATGATCCATCGCAAGCACACTTTTGGCGTCTCTCCCGGGCTCTCAAGTGATGGCAAACTGCGCGTCGCGCGTTTGCGGCTTCTCGCGGTCACGTTGTATGTGTTGCCCATAACGCTCGCGGCGCAAAGTCTTTCCTGCAAAGGACCCAGCGATCTGGAGCAAACCGTCGCTGCGAATCCGTCCGCCGCCGCCTTCAATGCGCTTGGCACCTGGTTTGCCGGTCTCCGCCAATATCCTTGCGCCATCTCGGCATTTGAGTCTGCGATTCGCCTGGCGCCCAATGCGTGGGAAGGCCCCTACAACCTCGGGCTCGCCTTACTCAGCAGCGGCGACTCCCGGCGCGCAGCCCAGGAACTGCAGACTGCTTCGACGCTCAAGCCATCGGACGCGAGAATCCTGCTTCCGCTGGGCGTGTCTTTGAGCAACCTGGGGCAACAGGAGGCGGCGGTCGACGTTTTCAAAACCATTCTGAAACTGGAACCTCAATCGGCGCCGGCGTTAGATGGACTGACGAAGGCGTTGATTGCCGAGGGACGTTACACCGCGGTCATCGCCCTACTGAAAGACGCACCCTCCGATGAGGCGCTGCGCCTGAACCTGGCTATCGCCTACTCGAAGAATGGCGATACAGAGCAAGCGATCCGAATACTTTCGGCGATCGTCAAAGAGCACCCATCGAACTCCCAGTCGCACCTGAATCTCGGAATCGCTTATAGCCAGCAAAAGCGCTTTGTTGAGGCAGCCCAGGAATATGGCGAAGCCGTTCGCCTCAACCCGTCGGACGATGTAGCCCGCCTGTCCTACATAAAAGCGCTAGCGGCGCTGGCGCAGTTCGATAAAGCCGAACCCTTGATTACCGAATACCTCAAACGCCATCCGCATGACTTCGAACCGCTCTATTTCGATGGAGTGATCGAGCGAGGGTTGGGCCATTATGCAGAGGCGGTAGACGTGCTGCGTCAGGCCGTGGTCCTGAACCCAAATCATGTCCAGGCCCTCTATAACCTGGGTTTCGTGCTGGCCCGGCTAGGTAAACCGGCCGAAGCATTGCCACAGCTGCAAAAAGCATTGCAGTTGGATCCGAACTTCAACGATGCGCGCTTTCAGCTCGTTTTCGTCCTCCGCGCGCTGGGGCGGCAGGAAGAGTCTCGCGAACAGTTGCAAATCTTCACTGAGGCCAAGCAAAAAGACATAAAGCTCGAGGCCGCCAACGTCAAGGGCAATCAAGCCAATGCGGATTTGCAGGCCGGGGATGCGCAACAGGCGGTCGATCTCTATCGCGAAGCGTTGGCCAACGACCCTAAGAATGCTCGCACTCACTATGACCTCGCTCTGGCCCTGGACAGGCTTGGCGACTATGCCGGAGAGCGGGCGGCGTTGCAGGATGCCATGAGGTTAGATCCCAAGCTTGCTCCGGTTTACAACCAACTGGGCCTTCTTCAATTGAAAGCCGGGCAAGCTGCAGATGCCGAGAGCAACTTCAAAACCGCCATCGCGCTTGATCCGCAATATGCTGAAGCCCAAAGCAACCTGGGCGTGCTCTATGGCCAGCAAGGCAAGGACGCTGCAGCGGAAAGGCTGTTCGTGGAGGCGACAGAAAACGATCCGCAATACAGCCAGGCCTTCGCCAATTTGGGCCTGATTCAGGCCAGCCAGGGTCGCTTATCCGAAGCCCGTACTACGCTGGCCCGCGCACTGCAACTGGATGCGAACAATACTGCCGCGCACACCGCTTATGGAATGGTGCTGCAGCGGCTTCGCCAGTTGGAGGGGTCGGGTAAGGCAACAAAATAATCGTGTGGTCAGATGTAACCTGGTCTCCGATAAGGTGGTGGTCTCTATTGAGAACTGCGCTTGGTGTAGTGACCCTCTTCCTATCTCTTGCTGCCGTCGCGGGAACAAGCTCTTCCCAAAAGAGCTGCAGCGCGCCCTCTCGGGTTGTTCCCGGAAACTTTGTCGACATCAGCGAGAAGGCCGGCGTTCACTTCCTGCACAACGCGAATCACACGGCGAGCAAATATCAAATTGAAACCATGGGATCCGGCGTAGGCCTCTTCGACTGCGACAATGATGGACGGCTCGATCTCTATCTTGTGAATGGCGCGTCCTTTCCCGATCCCGAACCCCGGGGTTCGATCCCGCAGAAAAGCGGTCCTCGTGACTGGAACCGGATGTTTCACCAAAAACCCGATGGCGCCTTCGAAGACATCACGGAAAAATCCGGGTTGAAAGGAGTGGGTCTGGGGATGGGCGTCGCCATCGCGGATTACGACAACGACGGCTTTGAGGACATATTCGTAACCGCGTACGGCGGCAATCGGCTCTACCGCGGAACCGGCAACTGTACTTTTCGCGACGTGACCGAAGACGCGGGGCTGGCACAGCCGCAGGCTGCCGGCAACACCTGGTATACCTCCGCCACCTGGGTAGACCTGGACAATGACGGACTACTCGATCTAGTCGTGGGACGCTACATCCAGTGGGATTGGGAAGATGTTTGGTGCGGCGAGCACCGTGAGGGGTATCGAGGCTACTGCCACCCGGATCATTTTCCACCCATACCCATGCTGGTCTACCACAATGATGGCAAAGGACACTTTACCGAAGTCTCACACAAGCTGGGCCTCGACAAGCCTGCGAAAGCGTTAGGCATTGCCATCGCCGATTACGATCGCGATGGGCGCATCGATCTCTTTGTCGCCAATGACAGTTCCCCCGAATTTCTGTTCCATCAGAAACAGGATGGAACCTTCGAGGAAGTAGGTATTCAATCCGGCGTGGCTGTAGACGCTGGGGGCAATTCATTCGCCGGTATGGGCGTTGACTTCGCCGACTATGACAACGATGGATGGCCAGATCTCAGTGTGACTGATTTATCGGGCCAGAGGTATGCCATCTATCGCAACCAGCATGACGGAACCTTCGACTATGTGAGCGATTCGAATGGCATCGGCGATATGACGCAGCCTTATTCGGGTTGGGGATTACGATTCCTTGACTATGACAACGATGGATGGAAAGACCTTCTTATCGCGCAGGGTCATGACCTGGACAACATCGAGAAAACACGTAACGATATCCATTACCGTCAGCCCATGCTTTTGGCGCGCAATACGGGCAAGAGCTTCGTCGATGTTTCTTCGATCTCCGGAGAATTGTTCAAGGAAGGTTGGGTCGGGCGCGGAATGGCCACCGGAGACCTGGACAACGACGGCCGCGTTGATGCAGTTGTGAGCACCAATGGCGGCCTCGCTCATATCCTTCATAACGAGACATCCCCCGCCAATCACTGGCTGTCGCTTCACCTCACGGGACACAAGAGCAATCGAGACGGTATTGGGGCCATCGTAAAGTTGACAACGGCATGCGGTTCGCAATGGGCAACGGTCACGACCTCGAGTTCCTATCTGTCGGCAAGCGATCCACGCGTGCACTTTGGCTTGGGGAACGTCGATGCCGACGCGGCGATTGAAATCCGCTGGCCGAGTGGGATTGTCCAGGCTTTGAAACATGTACGAATCGACCAGCAAGTGCAAGTGGACGAGCCAGGCTCCTAGGGCGTAAGCCCCGCCCCTTCAACTTCACCTCGATCGGTCTCTTTCATGGAAAAACAGCTTTCGCCTACCCCACAAAATTGTCGTCCCGACCGAAGCGTACCCGGATTTCCCGACACGCTGCGCCGGACACGTCCTCGTGTGCGCCTTTCCCTTAAAGAAAGGCGCATGAAGCTTGCCAACGCCACGAACCTCAACAGGAAATCCGGGGTAGCGTAGTGGATCTGCAGTTTTCCAACCGCGACGC
>JBARKD010000279.1:0-14265 GCA_049800615.1 Acidobacteriaceae bacterium
GTCCTGACCCTGAATAGATGGCATCGGGTTAACGGTTTCGGTGTAGACCACCGTTTTGCCGACGTTGCCCAGCGTCTGGTTGATGGCGATGGCGGCCAGATGCACTTCCGGAGGGGCCTGCTCGCCAGGGATGACCACGCATTTGCCGGCGTTGGCCTTCAAGTCCGCCGCGAGAGCGGCGAGAAGTTTACCGGCGGGCCCTGGAGGAGGCTGCACGGCGGAGCCGCCCGCGCCCACCGCTGCTGCCAGAGCTGCGGCAAAGGGTGCAATTTCCGCCGCGCGCAGAGCCAGACGATGTTCTGCTTTGAAGCCCGTAGTGGTGGGAGAACTCTCCACCGCATAAAGGCGGTTCATGGCGACGCCCGGATCCATCAGTTTTCGGCGGGCGGCGTAATCGCCGGCTAAGCGAAGAAATCCGGGATGGGTGATACCGGAAAGAAAGTCCGAGTCGAGAGAAACGATGACGTCTGCGCCCGGCAGCCGGTACTGAGCGTCGTAGTAGTCGCCGAATGCGGTCCTGGAGGCTGAATATGCCGAATCGCGGTTGATCGGGTCCCATTGCAGCCACTTGGCGTTGGGATAGATCTGCTGCGCCGCTTTCCATTGCGCTGCCAGCGTGGGAGAAGTCACCGTATCGCTGAGGATGTAAAGGCCGGCGCCGCCAGTCGATTTCTTATCCGCCAGCATGGCGCGAAACTCGGCAAGAAACGCTGCAAACTGCCGCGTTTCCCCGCGATACAGGATGCGTTGCGAACGATCAGGATCGTAGAGGTCGAGCAGCGAACCCTGGGACAACGGATCCGAAGTCCCGCGATTGAAAGGATGCTCAGGATTTCCGTCCAGTTTGATCGGGCGGTATGCATCGCTTTTAACCAGCAGGGGAACCGCGCCGGTGTTAAAAGGCATCGCAGTGGCGAAATATACCGGCCGGCCGAGCACCAGATCTTCCGGCTCTTTCACGTAGGGGTAAATGGGCTCATCGGGCTGCTTGGTGCAGCCGGATAGCCCGGCCAGCGCCAGCGAAGCGCTCATCACCTTGAGAAAACCGCGTCGCGATACGGCGTCTACCCATTCCGACGCTTGGGCGGGAAATTCACGCTGTACCATTTCGCGGAATCCGGGCGTATCCGCCAACTCGTCGACGCTACGCCAGTATTTTTTTCCGCTCTGGCCGGCAAGCTTGGCTCTCGCGGCTTCCAGCGTTGAATCCTGCTTTCCGTTGTTATCGGTCATCTGTGGCATGTCTCGCAACTGCTCAATTCCTGGGGCGTGCGGATGTGGTACTGCTGAGTCAAAAATTCCCCGAGTGATGCCTGGTCCGTCAGTTTCACGTAGTTCAAGCTTGCGGGAATTGTCGTTCCGGGTGCGTCACTCACAGCTTGCGGGTGCAAATTCTGAGGCAGCATGTTGAGCGAGGCGACCCGAGCGCCGGCATTGCCGGGATCGGAGGTGGTGCAGCTTACGGTTTGAGCCGTGGGAACCCCGTCCTTTCGGCCCGAGCTGGCGCACCACACCGGCTTCTGGCTGGTGGGCTCCTCCCACGCCATATTGTAAATCTCGCTGGTGGGACGAAGGTTCGCACCCGGGTTGCGGTGGCAATTGAGGCACCACGACATCTGCAGGGTGTTTTGCTGATACATCAGCGGCATTTCATCCACCCTGCCATGACACGAAGAACAGCCGATGCCTTTGTTCACGTGGATCTCGTGGTTGAAGTAAACGAAGTCGGGCAGATCATGGACTCTGATCCAGGGTATCGATTCACCGGTTGCCCAGCTGGTGCGCACCGGCTGCAGAAGCCCCGCGTTGGTCCAGATTTGCGCATGGCAGTTCATGCACGTTCTGGTGGGGGGAATGCCGGCGTAGCTGGATTTCTCGACTGAGGTGTGGCAGTACTGGCATTGCAGTCCCAGTCCCATGACGTGGTGCTTATGGCTGAACGGAACCGGCTGTTGTGCGCGCTGCCCTTGCTTGGTCACCCACGGAGAGCCCTGCAACTGATCCAGGGTGACTCCCAAGGCTATGATGATGAGCCCTGTCAGGACGAGGCTCGCGCGGGCCAGCGCGTTGGCACTCCGGTCAAAAATCTGAGCCATTGAATGAGTTCCTGCTTCCTCGGATACTGCGGTGTAAAGAAAGGTGCGGCGACGTCTTTTGACGAATCGAACTTCACGCGGGCCGCCCAAGTGCGTCAGCGCATCGTGCTTGAAAAGTTGAATATAGCAGCAAACCGGAGGGGGTAGGCAACCCCGCCCGCGCGAAGGGCGGCATTCTCGCTCTCGGTTTGCTCAGCTTTGAAAGAGAAAAACGGGCGCAGCAGCGGCTTTGGGTAGGTTGAGGTGTTTGCATTTCCGGTACCCCCAATAGAATGGCTTGCATGAAGAACGGTCTTCGTCCAGTTCGTTACGACATTGCGCTGGCACTTGAGCAACTGGCTGCGGCAGATGACAAACTTGGCCAGCTCATCGAGCGTGTTGGCCCGTTTCGATTGCAGATAAAGAGCGCGCACTCACCGTTTGAAGCCCTGCTGGAGGCCATTCTGTACCAGCAACTGCACGCAAATGCCGCCCGGGCGATCCTGGGGCGCCTGCTGGCCATATTCGAAGACATTCATCCACTCCCGGAGCAGTTGCTGGCCGCGCCGGAGGAGAGGCTGCGCGCCGCCGGCCTTTCCCAGGGCAAGCTCCTCTCTTTGCGGGATCTGGCCGCGAAAACGCTGGACGGCACAGTGCCTTCGCTTGCGGCCATCAGGCGCATGCCCGACGATGTCATCGTGGAGCGGCTGAGTCAGGTTCGCGGCATTGGAACCTGGACGGCGGAGATGTTGCTTATGTTTCGCCTGGGCAGGCCCGACGTTTTTCCCGTCTCGGATTACGGTATACGCAAGGGGTATTTGTTAACGTTCGGCAAGGTCAAAGCGGGAAAGCCGATAACCGCCGGCATGCTGCCCAAGCCCGAGGTGATGGAGCGCCGGGCAGTGCGATGGCAACCCTGGCGCTCGGTTGCCAGTTGGTATCTGTGGCGCGCATGCGATCAATCCCCTCTCGCTTAGAACGCCGGCAGACCGATCTAGTGTATTGCGATCCGCTTTGGTATCGCCACGGTTTCATGCCCCCTCCGGGCGATGGAAGCCAATTCTAAAGCGGCTATCATAAAAAGCATGTCGGATCGATTGGCTGGCGTGGGACGGTACATCTGCATTCACGGTCACTTTTATCAGCCGCCACGGGAAAATCCGTGGCTGGAAACCGTCGAAACCGAAGACTCAGCGTCCCCTTACCACGATTGGAATGAGCGCGTCACGGCGGAGTGCTATGCGCCCAACGGGGCCTCGCGGATCGTCAACGGGGAAAACCAGATCATCCGCATAATGAACAACTACTCGAGGATCAGCTTCAACTTCGGGCCCACGCTGCTGCGCTGGCTGGAGGAGAATGCGCCTCGCACCTATCGCATGATTCGCGACGCCGACCGGCAAAGCATGTTGCGTTATGACGGTCATGGATCGGCGCTTGCCCAGGTCTACAACCACGTGATCATGCCCCTGGCGAATACGCGCGACCGGATTACGCAAATCCGCTGGGGTATCGCGGACTTCCAGCATCGTTTTGGCCGCGCGCCTGAGGGCATGTGGCTGGCGGAGACCGCGGTGGACGTGGAGACGTTGGACCTGATGGCGCAAAATGGCATCCTCTTCACCATTCTTGCGCCTCATCAGTGCGCCCGGGTCCGGGAGCGTGCCGAGACCATGGCGCAGCCAATGCTGACCGAGTTGGATGACGCGGTCCCGCGCTGGATCGAGACGCCGGATGCCTCCGTCAATCCCAATCATCCCTATCTGGTTCAGCTTAAGGAGGGACGGCGCATTACGGTTTTTTTCTACAACGGGCCGCAATCCCGCGCCATTGCGTTTGAAGGACTTTTGTTTAACGGAGAGAACTTTGCCTGGCGCCTGGCTCGCGGTTTGGATGCCACTGATCCGGAGCCGCAGATGTCGCACGTGGCCACGGATGGCGAGAGCTATGGACACCATCATCGTCACGGAGAGATGGCTCTCTCGTACGCACTGCGCTTCATCGAAGACAAGCAGTTAGCCAAGTTGACAAATTACGGCCAGTTCATGGCCAAGTTTCCTCCCAAGTGGGAGGCGGAGGTCGTCGACGATACCTCGTGGAGTTGCTTTCACGGAGTGGAGCGGTGGCGTTCCGATTGTGGCTGCAATGGCGGGCGCCAGGGCTGGAACCAGCGTTGGCGGGCGCCTCTGCGCGAAGCTCTCGATTGGCTGCGGGATACGGTTGCGCCTCTTACGGAGAGTACGGCGGACGGCCTTCTGAAAGATGTATGGGAGGCCCGGGACGCTTATATCGCGGTCATTCTCACCGCTGGCACCGCGGAGGCCAAGGGGGCCATCGATCAGTTCTTCGCCCGCCACGGAGCGCGCAAGCTTTCACATGAGCAACGGTCGCTATTGCTGAAGTTGATGGAGATGCAGCGCCACCTGCAGCTGATGTACACCAGCTGCGGCTGGTTTTTCGACGACATCTCGGGCATCGAAACCGTCCAGGTGATGGCCTATGGGGCCCGCGCGCTTCGCCTGGCCGCGGACATTTTCGGTCTAAACAGCACTTTGCTGGAATGGCAATTTGTCGAGCGGCTGCGTCAGGCCAAGAGCAACACCCTGCAATGGAAGGATGGCGGCGATATCTACCGGCGCCTGGTAAAGCCGATGGAGGTGAACCTTGAGCAAGTTGCTGCCCATTACGCCATTTCCTCTGTTTTCACCAGCTATCCGGACGACGCCGCTCTCTTTTGTTACACCGTCCGCCGGCTTGGCTACTCAAATGTCACTTCAGGACGCGCACGGCTCGCGATCGGGCGTTGCCGCATCACTTCCAACCTGACCGAAGAGAGGGAGGAGGTTTGCTTTGCGGCGTTGCATTTCGGAGATCACAATGTGACGGCCGCGGTCGAACGCTTCACCGATCAGGACCTGGTGGCGTTCGAAGATCTAAAGGAAAAATGCAACGCGGCTGTCACCCAGGCAAACCTGCCGGAGGTGGTGCGCCTGATTGACAGCTTCTTTGGCGGCAGCTCCTATTCTCTGGCTTCCCTGTTTAAGGATGACCAGCGGCGCATCCTGCGGTTCATCCTCAACGCGACCTTAAGCGAGGTCGAAGACAGCCTGGTAAAAATCTACGAGGAGCATGCCTCCCTCCTGCATTTCCTCAGTGCCTCCAGTCTGCCCAAGCCGCCGGCGCTGACCATGGCCGCCGGTTTCGCCATAAACGCAGGCCTGCGCCGGGCTCTCGAAGACGAACCGATCGATCTGGCCCGGATCCAGTCCCTGATTTCGCTGGCCAAGTCCGATGGAGTGATTCTGGAAAGCCACGAACTCCGTTATCTGACCGATCAGCACATGAAGCGATCCATGGTCGTTCTGCAATCGAGACCGCTCGAGCCGGATAACCTCGAACACGCGCTTACTCTGGCCCGCACGCTGCGGGAACTCCCTTTTGAGCTCAACCTTTGGCAAGCGCAAAACATCTGGTATGACACGCTGATGAAGTCAACTCATTTTCTGTTGAGCGTGCCTGGCCCGGCCGCGGAACAGTGGAAGGACAACTATCTGGAGCTCGGGCGCCAGCTGTCGATCGCGGTGGAACAGTTGGTTGTCGAAGAAGGCTCTCTGGTCGACCGTGGGATGGCTCCCTCGACAGCGCCCGAGCCGCTGGCGCTCAAGGCGGTTGGCCCGTAGCCTGAGAGTCCCTAGCTTCGCCAGCGAAGGGTCACCGGGCCGCTCATGGGATGTTGCATGGCCCGGCCGCTTTCCTCGAAGTCGAGCCGCGCCCGCTTCAACGCGAAATACCACTTTGCGGGACGGTCCGCATCATCAATCAACATCAAGCCAGGATTGTATTTGAGCCCTTCCGCCTGCTGCACCATCGTGAGCTGGTCCTGTTGCACAAAGCGTTGGCCGAAAAATTTAGCCACCGCAGTCACAAATGGCACTCCGTAGAACACATTCCAGGCGCCATAAACATCGATTCGGGAGTGCCCGGGACGGGTGGGGGTTACCGTAGTCAGGCTGGCAAACCACTTGTCGCCGCAGCGGATGGTCTCGTAGCGGCGGTTGGGAAGCACAAAGTCAATCGTGGTCTCGACCGGCTGTCCATAGACGCCTAACAACTTGTAAGGAGCACTATTGGCTGACGGCGCGTGCGCGGACATGCGGAACCCTTGAGGGATCGGCTCGAAGTGCTTTTCTTTGTCATGGATGCTGTGCCGTGAGCGCCACCACCAGGCTTGATGCACGAAGGGCCCATGGGCCGGATCCATGAGCCCGATAATGCCGTGGTCGATGTTGCAGGGCAGATCGGCGGTCAGGTGCGCGCTGCGATACTTTTCGCTGAAGGCAGGCAGTTTGGGAACGGGTGGCAGCAGGTCTCTGGCTTCGTGGCGAAGCCGGCCGCTGCCCGGCCTGGGCACATAGACCCAGGCATACCCGTCGTGCTCGCGGCAGGCAAACGCAGTGGCGTAGATACGGCGGGGATAGGAGTCCTGGCTGGTGAGGGAAGGAATTTCCATGCACTGTCCGGACTCGGGCTCGAATACCCACCCGTGATACTTGCAGGTAACGGCGCTTCCATCGAACCATCCGCAGGAGAGGGGAATGCCGCGGTGGGGGCACGTGTCGCGCATGGCAAAGATGCTGCCGTCGTCTTTGCGCCCGAGAACCAAGGGGATACCGAGGAGCATCGCGGTGGACATCTTCCGTCCCCGGAGGGCGGCGCTGCGCATGGCGGGATACCAATCGTTGTAGATGAGGGATGTATCCGGGCCGAGCAAGTCGCTCACCGGCAAAACCGATGGACTTTTTCCCGTTGCTGCGTCAGGCGCCATGACTAGCGAAAACCCTGCCTTTACTATATACAGGCCGCGGATTCCTAAGATTATGAAAGAAAAACTACGTTTTTCTCGACCTACGTCCGGGGTGTCGAAGTGTCCGGGGTGTCGAAGTGCCGGGGTGTCGAAGTGCCGGGGTGTCGAAGTGCCGGGGTGCCCCATCCTTCGCATCTTTTGCGAAGGGTGGGATGAATACGTTCGGATCTTGAAGGAATACACTTCGGTCATGCCTCCGCGACTGAAGCGAATGTACGAATCCCCGGGTCTGCATTTCATCACCTTCAGTTGCTATCATCGGGAAGCCAATCTCAGTTCAACGCCTCTCAAGGACCTATTCCTTGCGACGCTCGAGTGGGTGAGACAGGAATATCGCTTCGCGATAACAGGCTATGTCGTGATGCCCGAGCACGTTCACTTGCTGTTAGGCAAACCGGAGAAGGCAGACATTTCTGTTGTCATTCAGGTTCTCAAACAGATTGTTTCGCGGCGTGCTTCGCTGGAACATTTTTGGCAACGACGGTTCTATGACTTCAACGTGCAAACAGAGGCTAAGCGAAAAGAAAAGCTTCGCTACATTCACCGCAACCCGGTAGAGCGGGGTTTGGTAGAAAAGCCCGACGACTGGCGATGGAGCGGTTTCCGTTTCTACCTTACCGGCGAACCTTCTTGTGTGACTGTAGACTCATCCTGGCTCGACGTGTGGCGGCCGTCCGCGGATCCCACTCTTCGCGAAAAACGCGAAGGACGGGGCACCCAGCAATTTGTAGATGTACGTTCGCTGGAAAACGGACGCCTCGATAAACGCTAGTTGCTTCGGAGCTGGCCATCTCCACTCGAAAAATCATTCTCATCATTACCGCTCTTTGGCTGTTACTTTATGGGAGCTTTACCCTGTTCAGCCCCCCGCTGCTGGACGATGCGGACTCGGTCCATGCTGAGGTCGCCCGGGAAATGGTGACGCATCATGACTGGGTCACCCTGCACGCAAACGGCATTCGCTATCTGGAAAAGGCCCCGTTGTTTTACTGGGCAATGGCCGCCGGCTTCACCGTCTTTGGACCCCACGATTGGGCCGCCCGCCTGCCCCTGGCTCTTGCCGCGCTGGCCCTCTTTCTGGTGGTAAACCGTAGCGGTCCTCACTTCTTCAATTCGAGAATGGCCGGCTTTTATGCGGCCCTGATTCTGCTCACATCTTTCGGCATTTTCATTTACACGCGGATTCTGATTCCCGACGCGCTGGTCTGCCTGTGGCTGACCATCGCCATGCTGCTGTTCTTTATCTCTCTTGAGCAGCCCCAACCCTCGCGCGCGACAGCGTGGGGATTTGCCGCAGCCTGCGCACTCAATGTGCTTACCAAGGGCCTGATTGGAATTGTGTTTCCGCTGAGCATTATTTTGATCTTTTTATGGCTCAACCGTAATTTGCAGCACCTGCGGCGCTGGCACCCCGGCTCCAGCCTGCTGATTTTTCTGATCATTGCGCTGCCCTGGCATATCGCTGCTGCGATCGCCAATCCATCGCAGGGTCATCCCGCCGCCATAATGCCGACAACGGGAAATGTGCACGGATTTTTCTGGTTTTACTTCATCAACGAGCAAGTCTTTCGCTACCTTAACCGGCGCGTTCCACGGGACTACGACACCGTGCCGCTGCTGTTGTTCTGGGGGCTGCTTGTTGTGTGGCTGATGCCATGGATCGCTTTCATTTTCCAGGCTACGGCGCCGGTGCGGATCCGATCGACGCTGCGCCGCATCCGGCTGCCCCGGCACGATCAGGCTTGGAGCCTGCTGGGTATATGGGCCGCATTCGTAATGATCTTTTTCAGCTTCTCTACGCGCCAGGAATACTATGCGCTGCCTGCCTTGCCACCCATCGCGTTGATGATCGGGGGCTGGTTGGCGCGAGAAGAAAAATCTCCGGCGCAGGCTCCGGGCCGCATCGCAGGGCGCCGCATCGCAATTGCGCTGTTCCTGATTGGCTGCGCCGGGTCCGCCAGCGCCGGTTACCTGGCAATGCACGGCCGGCCTCCAGCGCCGGGCACGGACATTTCCACCCTGCTTACGCAAAATCCCGAAGACTACGCGCTCTCCCTGGGTCATTTTCTCGACCTCAGTACGCGAACCATGGGAGCCTTCCGCCTGCCGCTGCTGCTGGTCGCGGTGGCGCTGCTGGGGGGAACACTGGCCAACCTGATTCTGCGCTTCACCAACATGATGCGGATGGCAAACTATGCGCTGGCCGCCATGATGGCCGTATTTCTGATTGCCGCGCACATGGCGCTGGTCACTTTTTCGCCCGTGCTTTCCTCGAAGGCTCTGGCAGATGCGATCCGCTCAGAACTGCAACCCCAGGATGTGGTGGAGATCAACGGCGAATACGAGGCAGGCTCAACGCTCGGTTTCTACCTGCAACGGCAAGTCCGCATTCTCAATGGCCGTTCTTCCAATCTTTGGTATGGCTCGTATTTTTCCGACGCTCCGCAACTTTTCGATGATGACCCGTCGTTCCGCAAGCGGTGGGCCGGACCGCAGCGCATCTTTCTCTGGACGCCTTTGGACCAGGTACCGGCCTTGCCAGGATCGGTTTACACAATTGCGGAAAGTGGCGGGAAAGAGATTCTCAGTAATCGGCGCTAAGGACAAGCCGGGAAATTTTCCAAAGGTTTTCATCCGCCGGTTGAAACAGGCCCGGAGGGCCGCTGAGACGGATGGGAAGTTACAGGTATTTTTCTGAAGATGACCCGGGAAGATGGGGTGGGCCGTCGTGCGACGGCGACTAAACAGCGGGAAGGCGGCTCATTTTCCCGTTTTTGAGGGAGAAATGCTGGCCACGCCAGGCAACGGTATTGCCGGCGAAGCTCCAGATCCAGATGCCCAGAGCGACAACGTCGCGCGGCGCCAATAGCCACAGGTCGCGCAGAACCTGACGGTCGCCGAGCACGCCCACCCCAACGGCAAGAGCCAGGGCCACCCTGGCCAACAGCGTCAGGCTGAGCAGTGCGATGCTGCTGAGACTAGCGCCCGACGCGATGAGATTGCATAGCGCCCAAGGCAAGCCATAGGTAAAGACCAGGCCCGTATAGCCCAGTTTTCTGGAATCGCGGGTGCTTCGGCTCCAGCGAATCTGGTGGGCGAGAAACTGGCGGAAGCGATAGGCCGGCAAAAATGTTTCCACGACCTCGCCGCTCAGAACCACTTCGAAGCCGCTACGCCAAACCCGCGCGCCTAGCTCGTAATCGTCCGCCAGGTAATCGACCAGCGGCTCCAGCCCGCCGATTGCGTTCAATGCCTGGCGGGAAATCGCCAATGTCGATCCCAGCCCGAAACGGATTCCGTCTTCGATTTGCCGCGCGGTCAGAACCCCGGCAATAAAATCGGTGGCAATGCCAAGGGCCTCCATGCGCGAGCCGATGGTCCCATGCGCGTGTCCTCGATAGAGCGCGGTGACGAGGCCGACGGCTCCGCCGCGCCGCTTGGGAAGCTGAAAGCAGGCCATGATCCGCCGCAGATAGCGCGGAGAGACCTTAATGTCGCTGTCGTTGATCAGAATGTAGTCGTACTGGGCGCTGCCCAGCATTTGCACCAGGTTGCTCACCTTGCCGTTGGGGCCGAGCAATTCGGGGCATAAGACCAGACGAATCGTTCGCTGGGGAAACTCCTGTTGCAGCTTTTCAATCGCGGCCACCGCCGGGTCCGCCATGCTGCTGACCCCAAACAGGATTTCATAGGGGCCCTGGTAGTCCTGCACACAGTGGCTGGCAAAGCCGGCATACATCTCGGGATCGAGACCCTTGACTGGCTTGAGAATGCTGACACCGGGCTGGAAATCCGGCAACACGCGGCGCCGCTGCTGATGTTCAAACGTGCGGGCGCTCCATAACGCCAGCAAGTAATAACCCAGGCCGGCCACGCTAAGTATGGTCGTAATGGTCGCGACAGCAATCGGCAACATGTGGACGACTTTAGTTTAGCCGAGCTTACTCGTATCTGAGAGCGACGATGGGATCGAGCGACGCGGCCTTCCAGGCGGGATAGATGCCGAAGACAAGACCGATGGCACACGACACTACCAGGGCAATCGTAGACCAGGCTACGGACATCTGGGCGGGCAGTACCTTGCCGAGAACCAGCTTGAGCACAAACGTAAGCACGCCGCCCACCAGGACGCCGATCACGCCACCGAGGGCGCAGAGCGTGACCGCCTCTAACGTGAATTGAACCATGATGTTCTTCCGGGTTGCGCCCAGCGCCTTGCGCACGCCGATTTCCCGGGTTCGTTCCGTCACGCTCACCAGCATGATGTTCATGACGCCTACGCCGCCGACCATCAGCCCCACGCTGGCCACGCCGACCAGGAAAATAAACAAGCCGCTCGTGAGCTGGTTCCACAACGTCAGGAGAGCATCGGAGCTGAAGATGGCGAAATTATCCGGCTGGTCGGCCCGAACCTTACGACGTCGGCGCAGCATCTCACGGATTTCGTCTTCGACCGCGATCTTATTTTTTACGTCGTCATATTTCACGCTGATCCAGTGGTCGAGGATCTCCGGATGAATCTTGTGGAAGGTGAGCACGGGGAAATTTGCAGCGTTGTCCGCGGGATTTTTGCCTCCGCCAAATACCTGTTTCTGGGGTGCGAATACACCCACCACGGTAAACACATCCCCCTCGATCTCCACCTCCTTGCCGACCGCGGGGTCGTTGCCGAACAGTTCCTGGGCTGTGTCAGATCCGAGGACCACGACGTTGGCCGCGCGCTGAGCCTCCTGAGGGCTAAAGAAGCGTCCTTGAGCGAGAGGTAGATCATTGACAAGCGGCAAATCCTCCGACTCCCCTTGCAGAATGCTGTTCTGCACCTTGTGGCTTCCATACTTGACCGAAAAGCTTCCCTCCACTCCTTCCGGCGTGCGGTACTGCAGCGATTCATCAACCGCGACCACATGTGGGAGCACCTTCATGGCTTGCCCATCCTCATAGGTCAGCTGCTTTCTGGCGAGCATTTCCGAGGTGGGACGTGAACCGAAGACCGGAAAACGAAAAACCCAGTACACATTAGTCCCGAGGGACTGGATCAAGGCATTCACGTTGCCGGTCAGGCCGTTGATAACCGAGGAGATGAGGATTACGGTGGTGACTCCGATCATGATGCCCAGCATGGTCAGGGTGGAGCGCAGCTTGTTAGTGCGCAGGGTGTCCAACGCCATCCGGATGGCTTCATTTGTGTCCGCGAACCTCATGCCATAAACCCCCTTTACAGCTCCGAACGCAAAGCCACGATGGGATCGAGCAAAGAAGCCTTGCGGGCGGGATAGACTCCGAAGAAAAGGCCAACCGCCGTGGCCACAAACAGGCCCAGGGCTACCGACCATAGCTCGATCTGGGAGGGGAAGCCGATGATCAGGGTTATGGCTTTAGCGAACACGACTCCGGCAATAACGCCAATCAGGCCGCCGACCAGCGACATGGTGGCCGATTCGATCAGAAATTGCAGCATCACGTCGCCGCGGCGCGCGCCCAATGCCTTGCGCACTCCAATCTCCCGCGTGCGCTCGGTGACGCTCACCAGCATGATGTTCATGATTACGATGCCGCCGACCACCAGCGAAATCGCCGCCAGTGAAACGAAGACGGCGGAAAAACTGGAGCTGATACTCTGCCAGATGCCGACGAACGTACTGTTGGTGTCGACGGAGAAACTGTCTTCTGCTCCGGGCAGATCGTGGCGATACGCACGCAGAATGGTGCGCACTTCGTCCACCGCCATCTCCAGCGGATCGCCCACCCCGTTGGCGCGGGCATAGATGGTCAGGCTGCGATTCGATCCATAGGCGTTGAGAAACGTGGTGATGGGGAGCGCCACCCAGTTATCCTGACTCTGCCCCAACGTCTTGCCCTTACGCTCGCCAACACCAATCACGGTGTATTGAGCTCCGTCGACCCGGATTTCCTGCCCGATGGGATCGACCAACCCCATCTGGTTGTCAACGATGTCGGGGCCAATGATAGCCACGCGGCTGTGGTGCTCCTGATCGATGGGCACAAAGCCGCGCCCGCGATCGATGTTCATGTTGTAGATGGGGGGCATGGTCCAGGTCCAACCGCGAACATCCGTATCGGTGCTGGAGTGGCTGTTATAGACCACCTTGCCGGTAGTGTTGGCCATCGCCCCCGCGGTGACGCAATGTCTACATTTCGCGGCGACTTCGCGGTAGGCATCGATCTTAAGATCCTTGCGTTTCTGGTATTTGTTGAACTCCGCGGCGGTGAAGACTACGGAAGGCTGTTTGGAGGCGGTGAAAACGTCCGCGCCGTAGCCATACACCTTGGTGGCGACAAATTTGTTGGCGCCGTTGACCAGGGTGATCACCATAATGACCGCGGCCACGCCGATCATCACTCCCATCAGCGTGAGGATAGACCGGAGCTTGTTAGCCCATAGCGACTGCAGCGCAATCCTTACCGCTTCGGTGAATTCCATGCCCGCACCGTAGTACGAGTTTAGCCGCTTTCCCGGTTCCCGGCGGAAGCGCAGCGGGATCGACCAGGAGGCAAAAATGCGGAGGCCCCGCATCTCTACTGGAGACGCGGGGCCGCATTTGCAAGTGGCCTGTAAGCCGAATTCTGTCGAGAGCGACCATTCCTCTAGGCGGCGTATTACTACGCCGCTCAAGCGACCTACCCGGAGGTTTCCCGCCGTCCCGGCGAGCCGGAATCGGGACCCGAGTTGGCGCGCCGGGCCGGCACGCATCCGCAGCCCGGATCTGGCCGGCGGATTCCCTCCCTATTTGGTCTTGCTCCGTGTGGGGTTTACCCTGCCGCCGCCTTCGCAGACGGCGCGGTGCGCTCTTACCGCACCTTTTCACCCTTACCCCGAACGAAGAGCCCGAGGCGGTATGTTCTCTGTGGCACTTGCCGTCTTTGAGCCTTAAAACTCAAATCCCGGACGTTATCCGGCACACTGCCCTGCGGAGTTCGGACTTTCCTCTCCCGGAGCACTGCTGCTCCGGCAGCGATCGCCCGGCCCACTTGCACCTCTATGCTAGTCGATCTTCGAGGATTCGCGGACGCGAAAGTAGAGCGCCCGGTTTTTCCCGCGCTTGGCAGCCCCTGCAATGCGTGATTGCTCAGGCAAAATAATCCCGGAGAGACAGGCTCTAACTTGTCTTCCAGGCTCTAGTGTCTTGTCCCAGAAGTAAGTAACCTAAGTCTTCGCCGGTTCGTCTAACCTCTTAGGGGGTTTGTGATGCGAACAGGGCGTGAAGGGGCGGGGCTTTAAGCCCTCCGGGTCATTTAGACCGGGGTGGCGTCGTAGATAACTGTATTTCTTGCCCAGCGACCAAGGATCGGGTGCCCCATCCTTCG
>JBARKD010000280.1:0-10780 GCA_049800615.1 Acidobacteriaceae bacterium
GAAAGCGCGAAGGATAGGGCACCCGATCCTTGGTCGCTGGTGACCGAGTTCTCACGCACACTCTTTCAGCCCCGCCGTCAACCGCGCACTAAGTCCCGAAGGGACGGCTGAAAATAGCCCAGGATGAAATCCTGGGACCGGTTAGGAAAAACGAATCAGTCCCGCAGGGACGGCTGAAAATACCCCAGGATGGAATCCTGGGCGCGCTGCTGACCCCCCATCAAGCCCCGCCCTCAGCATTACTGGAGTAGGCATCCTTGAGGTCCTTCGACTCCGTGCCGGAGGCGCTCCGCTTCGGGATGACAGATCGGGGCGAGAGGAGGGGGATGGGTCTCATCCCAGGGCTGCGAGAAGGGCCCCGGTGAAAGCCTTGGTCCCGCTGCTTCCACCCACGTCGCGGGTCAACATCTTCTTCTCCACGTAGACCTTTTCGAGCGCCGCCTGGATTCGGTCCGCGGTGCTGGTCTCGTCGAGATAACGCAGCAACAGAACGGCGGACGGCAGCAAGGCGGTCGGGTTGGCCATGTCCTTCCCTGCAATGTCGGGCGCGGATCCATGAACGGCCTCAAAGATGGCGCACGAATTCCCCAGATTGGCGCCCGGCACCAATCCCAGGCCGCCGACGAATGCGGCGCACAAATCACTCACGATATCGCCATAGAGGTTCTCGGTCAGCAGCATGTCGTATTGATACGGATTCATGACCAGCTGCATGCACGTGTTATCGACAATGTGCTCGCCATAGGTAATTTCGGGATAGCCCTTAGCCACGTCGCGTGCGCAACGCAGGAAAAGTCCGTCGGACATTTTCATAATGTTGGCTTTGTGGATGGCGTGAATCTTGCGCCGCTTGAACTTGCGGGCATACTCGAACGCGAACTTCGAGATCCTGGTCGATGCCTTCTCGGTGACCACCTTCAGCGACTCGACGACGCCGGGCACAACTTCGTGTTCCAGGCCCACGTACTCGCCCTCCGTATTCTCGCGCACGATGATCAGATCCACGCCTGGATAGCGGGTATCCATGCCGGGCAGATTCTTGATGGGACGGAAGTTGGCGAACAACTCATATTTTTTACGCAGATGCACGTTGATAGAGGAGAAACCGCCACCGATGGGGGTGGTTACCGGTCCTTTGAGGGCCAGGCGATTGCGGTCGATCGAGTCGTAGACGACCTGAGGAATGTATTCGCCGTACTTCTCGTAGGCGGTGGCGCCGACCAGAAAAGGCTCCCAGGCAAGCTTCGCACCGCTTCCCGCAATGGCCGTTTCGAGGATGCGCACCACGGCATCCGTAACCTCCGGGCCGATACCGTCCCCGGCGAGCAATGTAATGGTGTGTACTCGTTCCTGTGGGCCGCCCACTGCCATTCTCTCCCTCGGACTTATCGTTTTCCCGTTTTGATTGCTTCCCGGTTATTGAGCAGTTGCTCCAGCTCTTCCTTGAATTCGCGAACATCCTTGAAGTCACGGTAGACACTGGCAAAGCGGATGTAGGCGACCTTGTCGATGGTTCGCAAATGATTCATGATCAGCTCGCCAATCTGATTGGTGGTTCGTTCGCGTTCCGGCGAATCGACCAGGAAAGCCTCGGTTTCATCCACGATGGCTTCCAGCTTGGCCGCCGAGACGGGGCGTTTCTCGCAAGCCCGAAGCAAGCCGCTCAACACTTTTTGACGCTCGAATTTCTCCCGGCGGCCGTCTTTCTTGATCACCATGTAGGGGATTTCGTCGATGCGCTCGTAGGTGGTGAATCGCTTGTTGCAGCGCTCGCATTCGCGACGGCGGCGAATGGCTTCCGCTTCTTTGCTTTCGCGCGAATCCACCACTCGATCCTGCGCAAATCCGCAGTAAGGGCATTTCATCAGTAACTAAATTCTAGCAGTGCGGAGCGAGGCTTGAGTTTGCGACGACGTTTCCGCAAGCGCCTGCGGATTTTACGCAGTTATATTCCGCTGGCGACCGCGTTCTGTTCCTCTGCCTCGTGGCCTACCTTTTCCGACTGCTCCGTCGCCTTACTGAGCGACACATGATCGATGCGCGCCCAGATCAAGCCCAAGGGGATGACTGACATGAAGGTGACGATCAGCAGCAGGGTGCCACAGGCGAGCGCGGGCTCAGACTGTACCTGGAAGATCTTTTGCATCACGCCGGCGGTGATGCCGATCTGGGTAAACCATCCCAGCACGGGCAAGGTGATCACCGATCCAGCCATGCTCGCGGCCATCATCACCAGGCAGCGGGCCAGGGTCATCGCCGACAGTTCAGGCGACAGGATGAACGACTTGCAAGTCTGCAGATAAGCCGTGGTGACAAAGGCCCACATCAGCAGCGACAGCGCCATCGCCACAAAGAATTCCCTCAATGTCGCAATAGAATCGAGGCCGTCGCGAAAGGCGCGGATTTTGTTTCCGGCAGCATGACCGAACGACGGTGACAGCGCACCCAGGTTCTTCTCGACCAGAGCGGCGATCGCTCTTCCGGAAGTCCGGACACTGATGGCGAAAACGGCCATGATCAGGGTGAGTACAAGGGCAGTGATGGCGCCCTGCTGCAGGGCCTCATGATGGGGAAGAGTTCTCCTGTCGGGAGCCAGAAGCAGGGCTCCGGAAAAGATCAGCGCGGTTGCCGCCAGATCGAACATGCGCTCGACGGTGTACACGCCGATCTGAGAGCTCACGGAAAGGGCGGTCCGGCGAGCGACCAGGTAAGGACGCAACAGATCCGCCGCACGCCCAAACAGGGCGACACCGGTAAAGCCAATCACCTGCGAGCCCAGCAGCGAAAAAGAGGAAACCTTCTTCTGCGGTTTCACCAGGACCGCCCAGCGGACGGCACGCAGGTAGTAACAGAAGAGGATGAGGGCTATCCCAAAAACGATGCGACGCCAATCCACATGCTGCAATTGGTCGACAAAAACACGCCACTGAAAATGGACCTTCGTGTGTACCAGCCATGCCAGCGCCCCGAGGAGAATTGCTCCAACCAGGTATATGATCCAGGAATTCTTTTTCACCTGTAACTCCGAACCGTGTTATTGGCTGGCGTGCATGGAGGAGAGGGTTGCGGTCCGAGATGCTTGCAAAGACGGATACAACGATGGATGCAACTTCTCCAATTCTTTTCTGCGGTTGAACTCGCGAATGACTCGAGCCACGTAGACTCGTGTTTCCCGATAAGGCGGTATGCCATGGTACTTGTCGACTGCCGCGGGCCCGGCGTTGTAAGCGGCCAGAGCCAGGGCCAGTTGATCGTGGAATCTCAGCAACAGCGCATCCAGGTATGCCGTGCCGCCGTGGATGTTTTGATCCGCCTGGAAGCTGTCGGTAACACCGAGCTGAGCCGCGGTTGCGGGCATCAATTGCATCAGTCCCTGAGCCCCGGTTCGGCTCACCGCATGGATGTTGCCGCCGCTTTCCGCGCGAATTACGCTGGCTAACAAATCGACATCCAGATTGTGCTCGGCCCCGGCTTTGGCAATCAGCTCATGTACATCCGCGTGGCTGAGCCTGGGTCCCAGGGTCACCGAGGGGTTGGGCGCTGGATCGGGAACCGGCTCCACGGAAGCGATTTCTCCGGCCCCCACTTCGACGAAATTGCTGCTCCCCTGACTGGTATACAGCCGGACTCGATCGCCAGCCGGCTCGCGGTGATCGCAAAGCAGGGTGAAACCATTGGTCAAGGTGACATTTTCCGCCGCATGGAGCATCGGCGCGGCCGCCAAGGACAGCAAGACGCCCAGGCGGGCGGCGAACGTGGAAAGGTTTGTCACTGGGCAAACTCTACCATGGGGTTCTCAGCGATTTCGTCCTGCTGATTACCTTCGGCATCTCGCGTTACCGCGCTAAGCAACTCTTCAACCGCCAAGGCCACGCCATCTTCGTCATTGGATGCGGTGATCTGCCATCCCCGGAGCTGAGCCAAGGTCAGAACGTCCTGGTTGGCGTTGGCCATCACGACGGCCGTTCCGGCATATTCGAGCATTTCCAGATCGTTGAGGTTGTCGCCGATGGCCATGATTTGTTCCCGCTTCAGGCCGCGAATCCGAGCCAGGCTATCCAAAGCAGTTCCCTTTGAGCATCCGAGGGGCAAGAGGTCGAGAATGCACAGGTTTCGTGCCGCGTACTCCGTCCGATGCATGGCAATCCGGCCGGCTACATCGCTGAGCAGTACCTGCTTTTCCGCCGCGGCCATTTCTTCCAGGGTGCCGCAGACCATACCCTGGATAGGCTCCTCGCCGGTATCGAAGGCACGTTCAAGCGGTTGAATCTCCAGGAGATAGGGACGATTCGACTCGACCCAGCGTTCAATCCGGGAATGCAGCCGGCGGAAGTTCTCGATAACCAGGCAGCCTGGCCCCTCGTGATCGAAGGTGAAAACCATAGTCCCAAAGCCGCGCAGAACGGTGCATAGCTCCCGCGCGGTTTCCACGGGCAAAAAGCGGCGATCCAGCAGGTCGCCATCAAACCTGCGCACCACCGCGCCATTCGAAGAGATCATCACCGAGGCGGGGTTGAGCCCGGCCTGGGATACCAGGGGCATGGCGAAAGCCTGGCGCCTCCCTGTGGCGATGACAATCTCGATGCCCGCGGCTTCCGCCGCCTGGAGAGCTGCGCGATTGCGAGCGCTGATTTGAGGCCCTGTCGACGGCGTAAGTGTGCCGTCGATGTCGATAGCAATTAGCTTGATGCTCACCCTCATATTTTACCTTTTTGCCGGTTACCACAGGCACGGACGGCGGATTCCCGTCCCGCCCCTTGTGCCAGCGGGCGGTATTAGCTAACCGCATGCGGCGTTTTGCAAAAGATTACGGCGCCGGTAGACGCGTCCCGCGGTATATGGCAAGGGACGAGAGCCGCTGAAATATCATGTTTTTATGGCCTCGATTACCTGCCTGGAATGTTCCCGCTGCTCCGCCCGAGTATCGCCTGAGGAGCGGCAAACCGTTTGCCCTCAATGCGGTGGGGTGCTGATGCAGTTCACTTTCGAGCCCCCGGCAACAAACACCCGGGAGGAGCCCGAAAAAGATCATCGAGGAATCATTCTGCCGGCAAGAACTCGCGTCGGGGGAATCATCACGCCGCAATAGCGCTTTCCTGTCGCACCGGCCGGAAACACCCTTGCAAGCGAGGCGGGTTCTCAGCCTGGGCAAGCCGGATCCTTAACCTGGATGAACAAGAGGAACGTGTGGAGTGAGCAGGCGAACGTGCTTTACGACCGCCGGATGGCCGTCGGAGTAATGAAACGCCGAGGCCACGAGTAAGAACACCGCCACGATGGCGGCGACAACCACCAGACATTGCACCTGTTCCCTGATTTTCTTCTGGGCCTCTGTGGGCCTGGAAAGCGGGGCGCATTTGATAGGCTCGCCGGGGTTACGATCGATGCTTTCCATGAAGCTCACCATTGGAGTTTTACATTGCGCGAACTTTTCCTTCGCGCTGCCCTTTCGTCTAGATAGACGCCCGACCTCCCACAGCGTTACACCACGCCGGGAGATTTGTTCCGTTCGAGTAACGGCGCCAACGCTAAACCGATGAGTCCTTTAAAATAGGTAAGTGCGGGAATCAACTAAATCATCGCCGGCCGGTGTTGCGGACGCAGTGCTCGATGCGCGGCCGCGCATCGGTTTCGTAAGCCTGGGCTGCCCCAAGAACCTGGTCGATAGCGAAGTGATGATGGGGTTGCTCGACCGAGCGGGCGCGGAGCTTACAAATCAGCCTGAGATCGCGGACATCCTGGTGGTAAACACCTGTTCGTTCATCGATAAAGCGAAGCAAGAGTCCATCGATGCCATTCTCCAGATGGCGGAACACAAGGTTTCGGGGAAAGCACGCAAGCTCATCGTGGCCGGCTGCCTGGTCGAGCGCTACCGCGACGAAATCCGCAAAAACATACCGGAAGTGGATGCTGTCGTGGGCACGGGAGAGCTGGATTCGATCCTCGCCGCCGCCGGTCTGGAGAAGGCGCCAGCCGCGACGGAGCCACAGCTCTTCAGCATTCTCCCCGCGGCTTCATCACGGCCTGAAGGCGATTTGCGTGAATCGCAAGGCCGTTTTGCGCGCGATCAGTGGCAGGGCGCTCGCGCCAACCTCCCTCAATATTTGTATGACCACACGACGCCTCGTTTGCTGGCGACTCGTAACTCGTCCGCGTATATCAAGATTGCCGAGGGCTGTGATCATCCCTGCAGCTTTTGCGTGATCCCCAATCTGCGGGGCAAATTTCGTTCCCGGCGGTTTGAGTCAGTGCTGGCCGAGGCCGAGCAACTGGTCGCCCAGGGTGTGCGAGAACTAACGCTGATCGGGCAGGATACTACCTGCTATGGAGAAGACCTGGGCATGAAGGACGGGCTGGCCCAACTGCTCGACCGCCTGGCGCAAATCCGCGAACTCAAATGGCTCCGTTTCTTATACGCCTATCCCAACAAGGTCACGGGCCGGCTCCTGGACACGATCGCACGGCACGACACCATCTGCAAATACCTCGATATGCCCTTGCAGCACGCCTCCGGCGCGGTGTTGAAAAGCATGCGCCGCGGGGGCAACGCGGACATCTTCCTGAAGACGATCGAGCGTGTACGCGCCGCTGTCCCCGAGGTGGCGATACGAACCACGTTCATTGCCGGCTTTCCGGGGGAAAGCGAGGCTGACTTTGGCGTGCTGAGCGACTTCGTCCGCGCAGCCCGATTCGACTGGCTGGGTGTGTTCAATTACTCGGACGAAGAAGGCTCAGGCGCATTCGAGCTGGCCAATAAGGTACCGGGGCGCACGATCGAAGCCCGCCGCCGCTCGCTCATGCGGCTGCAGCAATCTATCAGCCGAAAGGCCCGGGCGGCCCAAGTCGGGCGCCAGGTGGAATTGCTGGTTGAGGGGCCTTCCGAGGAAACCCCTCTCCTATGGGAAGGCCGCACGCAGCACCACGCTCCGGAAATCGATGGCAAAGTCTACGTCAATGATTTTGGCCCGTTCGAGCAACTGACCCCGGGCCAGTTTTACCAATGCGAGATTACCGAGTCCCAGGATTACGACCTGGTCGGCAAAATTCTCTCGTAAAGGAAGGTTGCATGGCCAAGAACAAGACGCTGCGCTGCCCCACGTGCCGGAAAGTCGTTACAACGAAAGAGCCGGACTTTCCCTTCTGTTGCGAGCATTGCAAAACCGTCGATCTGGGCAAATGGGCCAGCGGAGTCTACCGCATCTCCTCCCCTGTACTTGACCCCGAGCTACTTGAAGAGGTGGAAGGGATGCGGGATCGCTCCTACGGCGATGAGTGACCCGTCCTCCGGGGAAAAAACTCTCTGGGCCTGGGCAGCAGGGACCTTTTTGGGCGCCGGCAAGCTCCGGCCTGGTCCTGGCTCGTGGGGCTCCGGCGCAGCCGCCCTGCTTTGGCTGGCGGCCGGTAAAGGTCTTCATCTTGGACGAACTCCGCTGTCATGGCTGACTTTAGTTGCTGTTCTTGCCGCCGTTATGATCGGTGTTCCCGCCGCTACCATTGTGGAACGGGAAAGCCCTCATCGGGATCCGGGGCACGTCGTAATCGATGAGGTTGCCGGACAATGGATTGCCCTCATTTATTCGCAGGTAAACTTGACCCACGTGCTGGCCGGATTTCTTTTTTTTCGTGTGTTGGACATCGTAAAGCCCTGGCCGGCAAGACAACTCGAGAGTTTGCCCGCGGGGTGGGGAATCATGTTCGATGATGTCGCCGCAGGCGTGTATGCTTTGCTGTTGATGCTTGCGTTGCAGCACTGGATTGGCTAGCGGATTCAGTTTGCATCACAATAGAGAGCCCGAGCTTTCAGGAATTTGAACTCATGCGATTTTCCAAGGAGCCACCTATTCCCACTTCGCCCAGGATTGAGGCCGCCATGCCCGATGCTGCGCTTCCCGGCGGCGAAATCGAGGTTCGCGGGACTCACCTCGGCGCTCAGCGGTCGCGCCTCCCGATTGCGGTGCTCGATGGGATCGTGGCCCCTGTTCTGCTCAGCAGATCCAATCGAATGATTGTCCGTGTCCCCGAGGATGTGCAGAGCGGAAGGCTGGAGATCCGGCAGAATGGGCAGTCGAGCAATACGGTCCGGCTTCGCATCGCCCGTTTGATTACCGGCAATCTGCATCCTGTGAGCAATCCGGCGGTGGATGGAGAGGGCAACATTTATTCCACCGATTCGGGCCCTCGTGGGCAAAAGACGGCGGTGTCTGTCTATCGCATCTCGCCCACGGGAGAGATGCAGCCCTTTGTTAGCGGCATTACCAACGCCACCGGTTTAGCGCTGGACGCGAACGGGTACCTCTATGTTTCCTCCCGCCTGGATGGGACTGTGCACCGGGTGTCTCCCCAGGGTGCGGCTTCTGTCTACGCCGAGGGGATGGGTATCGCTACGGGGATTGCTTTTGACGCCGCGGGCAATCTCTACGTGGGCGATCGGAGCGGAACCATTTTCAAGATTGCTCAGGATCGGCAAATTTTTGTATTTGCCACGCTGGAACCGAGCATCGCGGCGTATCACCTGGCCTTCGGGCTGGATGGAACCCTGTTCGTGACCGCTCCCAGCACATCCAGCTACGATTCGATCTATGCGATCGACCAGGCGGGGGTGGTGCGGGTTTATTATCGCGGGCTTGGCCGCCCGCAAGGTCTGGCTTTCGATCTGGCGGGGAATGTCTACGTTTCTGCCTCCCACCGCGGAGCCCGGGGCATCATTAGCATTACTCCGGCAGGAGAAGCATCGGTCATCCTTGCCGGCTCTGGTATCGTGGGCCTTGCTTTCGTGCCCGGCGGCAACGCGATCCTTGCAGCCAATGGCTCCGTCTATGATGTAGCTTTAGGTATTGAAGGGGTTCGCTTGTTCTAAAGGATCGAAGTAAGAATGAATTGTGAAATTATCGCAGTTGGTTCTGAACTGCTAACACCCTACCGTCAAGATACCAATTCGCTTTTCTTAACCGACCGGCTCCTCCAGCTGGGCGTGCATGTCACCTTTAAAACCATTGTCGGGGACCGGATCGAGCATCTTGTCGACGCCATTCGCATCGCCCTGGGACGGGCCGACATCGTGATCACCATGGGTGGATTAGGTCCGACAGAAGACGACCTGACCCGCCAGGCGGTGGCCGAAGCCATGGGTATCCGTCTGCGCCGCAATCCTGAGATTGTAGGCGCCTTGTATGCCCGCTTTGCCGCCCGCCGCATCCAGATGACCGACAACAACGCGCGCCAGGCGGATGTTCTGGAAGGATCGGTGATACTGGAAAATCCCCGCGGCACCGCGCCTGGGCAATGGCTGGACACCGTGTATGGGCAACATCGCAAATTGCTGATCTTGCTTCCGGGTCCACCCAGCGAAGTTAAAGCGATGTTCGATGAGCAATGCATGGAACGGCTGCGGGCTGTCGTACCCCAGCGCACCATAGCCATGCGCACGCTGAAGATCGCCATGATTGGGGAATCGCAGGCCGACGCCCGCATCGCACCGATTTACACCAGGTACAAGGACGTAGACACCACGATTTTGGCCCATACCGGCGATATCACTCTCCACCTGATCTGCGCCAAGGGAGATCCCGAAGCTGCCCAGGCGAGGGTGGACGAGTTGGCAGGGAAAATTGAAGAAGAGCTGGAAGAATACGTCTACTCTTCGCAGGCAGAGTCATTGGAGCAGATTGTGCTCTATTATCTCGGCCTGCATGGAGCAACGCTGGCGGTAGCCGAAAGCTGTACGGGAGGCCTCGTTGCCCAGCGCCTGACCAGCATCAGTGGCAGCTCACGGTCCTTTCTCGGGGGCGCTGTCGTTTATAGCGATCAGCTCAAGACCCTTTTCGCGGGCGTACCTCCTGCGCTGATCGAGGCCAACGGCGCGGTCAGCAAAGAGGTTGCAGGCGCACTCGCGGAGGGGATCCAGCGCATGACTTCTGCGACTTTTGGTCTGGGAGTCACGGGGATTGCCGGGCCTGGCGGCGGGTCTGAAGAAAAGCCCGTGGGTTTGGTTTATGTTGCCGTCACTGACGGAAAGCAGACCGAGGTAGTGGAACGGCGGTTTGGCGGGGATCGCGACCACATCCGATCGTGGACCAGCCAGCAAGCGCTGGACATGGTGCGGCGGCGGTTGAAATAGCGCTAGCTATGAGGTTGCGCAGGGGCGTAAAGAGCTTGCGTGAGAACTGCGGTTTATTCGATCCGCCATCGGCCTTGCCATGAAAACAATCGGGCGGTGCTTCCTGGAAAAGCCAACCTTTCAACGCTCACAGAATTGTCGTCCCGACCGGAGCGTAGCGTAGTGGAGGGATCTGCAGTTTTCTCAACCGCGACGCAACGGCCGGCTCTACAACAGAGTTGTCGTCCCGACCGGAGCGTAGCGAAGTGGAGGGATCTGCGGTTTGTTCGATCTTTTTCCACCCCGAGACTGAATCGTCATCCCCAGAGCCTGTATTGGTTTTGAAGGGGCGGGGCTTTTAAGCCCTCCGGGTCATTTAGACCGGGGTGGCGTCGTAGATAACTGTATTTCTTGCCCAGCGACCAAGTTCTCAGGCACACTCTTCAGCCCCGCCGTCAATTTGAAGAGAAGACCGGCTTCAGTTTGCCCATCCAGCCCGCTGCACTCAAATTGAGACGCAAGCGTTTCCTTTGTCATTCCGAGCGAAGCCGAGGAATCTGCAGTTTGCCCTTATGGGAGCCAAACCCAACCCAAGTCACAGGCCTACCCTTTGTCATCCCGAGCGTAGTCGAGGGATCTGCAGTTTTGCATTTCCAGCAGCTAAATCCGACCAATGCCACAGGC
>JBARKD010000281.1:0-7720 GCA_049800615.1 Acidobacteriaceae bacterium
ACGTGACCTATGCCCATATTGGCGGCATTCAGAACACGGGTCAGCCTTTGTCGGTGCTCATGGCGACAGGGGGGATGCGCATCAACTTCAGATTCGGACATCAGCGCAATGACGGATGGGACACGTATTACAAAGTCAAACCATTCGCGCAAGCGCTGGTGGGTTTTGGCCATGGATTCAACTCGTCTTTTCCGCAGAGTTCTGGATTCATTACCTCTTCGGCGAATTCCTTTGCGTTGCTGGCAGGTATTGGACTGGATGTGAAATATAGAAGGCACTTGTCGTTCCGCGCGATCCAGGCCGACTATGGGTATACCCGCTTCCCCAACCTGGCCGGCAACGATCAGAACCTGTTACGGATCTCGTCGGGCATTACGATTCACCTGAAGTAGATGGGCGGCAGGTTTCCCTGAAGCTAGAAGTTGAAGACCGCCTGGAGGAAAATGGTTCGGTTTCCGGAGGACGGGGGACCGAAGAAACCGCCCGCGAGAGACAGGGATCTATCGAAGTTCTGAGACGAGAGAGTGCCGTTGGGCGTTCCCAGATTCTGGCGATTGAATATATTGGCGCCATAGGCGCTCAGAGTCAGGTTGTACCTGCGCGACGTCGCTTGATCTAACCGGCCGGGGCCACCCCTGCTCCCGCTCAGTCCGCCGGGACCAAGTCCACCGCCGCCGCCACGGCCGCCCCCACCCCCACCACCTCCACCACCGCCACGGGCAGCGCGACCCCCTTCCACTTTAGGGCCGATGCCAATGACCTTGCTTACGCGCAGGTTCAGGCTGAGGTTGCTGGGCCCTGTGCCCAGGCCATATGGAATGATTTGTTCGTTTGTACCGAAGGGATCAGTGTCGAGACACCCGTAGGCAGTTGAATAATACCGCTGGGTCGCGGGCGGGGGAGTTTGAGCCTGACATGCCGAGGTAGCCGCATAGGCCGGCCGCGCATTGAACTGGTTGTTTCGCGTGAGATCGCTGCTAACGGTCACGTTATACGGCGTGCCCGAGTTGTAACCGAAAAAGGGAGTCACAGAAAAGGCGTAGGGCAGCGTGAAGTTTCCCAGGATCAGAAAGCGGTTGTGAACGTCGAAACTAGACCTACCATAGTCAAGTCCAGGATCCTGGGCAATGGAAGGAGTGAAGTTTACGCCACTCGTATCTGCTTTAGCGACATTATAGGTATAGAAACTAAAGAAGCTGAACCTGGGATAACTGGCGCGAGCGGAGACGATAATCTGGTTCTGGCGGTAGACGCCCCCGGACTGGTATTGCAGATTGTTTTCGTCGGCGGGCGGCAGTTCTTCCGCGGGATAAATCCCGAGATCGGCCGTCTCGAAGTAGGGGGCTCCAACGTTATTGGTGTAGTACATGTGAACGCCGCGGCCGTAGAGATAGGTCAGGTTCCCGGTGATCCTCTTGGCTATCTGACGATCGATTCCCACCGCCGCCTGCATATCGAGCGCGGCATGAAAATTGGGATCGATGGTGTATCTGGTGGGCGCCGAGGCAGAAGACGCCGATACAGCCGGAGCGACCGGGTACGTTGGGTTCGTGATGGTAGTCACGGTCTGGTTGATTCCATTCTGATGAATGGCCTGGATCACATAGGGGGTGCCTGCGTTGGAGCCGAAGCTGTTCGGCACCGTGAAGCGCTGATAGAACCACCCATATCCTCCGCGAAGGACCGTTTTAGGCTGCTTTTTGCCGCCTCCATCGAGCGCGTAGGCCAGGGAGATTCGCGGCGCCCAATCACTCTTATCGTTGATCCGATTCTGTGTTTCCCAACGGAGCCCGTAGCTGAAGGTAAAACGCTGATTGACTTTCCAGTCGTCCTGGTAAAAAAGCGCCGCGTCGAAGAGAATTGCGCGCGCAGTGTATTGATTGATGTCCGTCACCTGGTAGGTCTGGGGGGTGTTGGCGGCATACGCAGTCGAGTTCTGAAATATGTATTCCCCGTTTGCCCCGCCTGTCGTGAAATTGGCATCGCGATAGGCGCGGACCCTGCCGCCGAAATTTAAAGAATGGTTGCCTTCAGCGGCGGCAAAATAGTTCTGCAGTTCGTAAATGTCCTGATTATCGCGGACCTCGCCGGCGTTGTTGCCGCCCGTCGTGAAGGTGCCTTGAACGGTAATGGTGGGCGAGTTGTCCTGGGCGATGTTCTGATAGCGAAAGCGGCGATATTGAAAACGAATGTCGTCGACGATCTTTTTGCTGAGCACCAGGCTGTCACTGACCTGCAGGGTGTTCTCCATGCTTTGGATGTTGGCGGCTTGTGTAGGCAGCGCCAACTGGCCGACGCCCGAGTTGGTCGTGACCGCGCGGTAGAACTCGTAGCGCATCGTCAAAGTATTGGATTGCCCAAGCTGCAGGTCGAGCCGCGGGCTTACGTCGATGCGCGAGCTAGGGTTCGGGTAAGGCTCATTCAGGTAAGAGCCCGCCGGATTTTCCGGGGTTATGCTGGCCGGATCAATGGCATCGATCACGCTCACGTTCTGCGTGTTGCGTCCGAAGGCGCTGACAAAATAGGAGGCCTTTTTGGAAATTGGGCCGCCAACGCTGCCCTGCAGATTGTATTGGTAATAAGGCGGCTCGGGACCACTGTGCAGGATCGGGTTCTTCGAGTTGAAAGAGGAATCGTTGCCGCGCGCCTCTATCTGCCCGTGAAGCTTATCTGTGCCGGGCTTGGTAAGAATTTCGATGCGCCCATAACCAAGGCGGTCGAACTCGGCCGAAAACGGATTCTGGTTCACACGTATTTCGCGGATTGAGGATTTGGGTGGGATCTGTCCCCCGGTAAATCCGTCAATGTAGATTTCTCCTCCGTTGGGGCCGGCTGCCGGACCAGCCAAAGCCTGCAACTGATTCTCCAGCTCATCGGGATCATCGGAAAGCGCGTCAAGATCCTTGCCCTTGAGCACCACAGCGTTGGCATTTTGATCAGGGCTGGTGTCTACGGTGGGAGCCTCCGCCTCGACCTGTACCTGTTGCTGCTCAGTCTGGATTTGCATCGCGATGTTCAGTATCTTCGACTGGCCGGCGGTGAGAGTAACCGATGATTTGAATGGAGCAAAACCCACGGTTGCAGCGTTCACGGTGTAGGCGCCCGCAGGCAAACCTCGCACCTGGTAAGCACCCGAAGCATCCGATTGCACAGTCGTAGCTTTGCCCGCTGCTGATGTGACCGTGACTTGGGCATGAGGGATGACGGCGCCGCTGGGGTCTAACACCCGACCCTGCACTGTTCCCATGGGCCCCTGGCCGAGAATGATGACCGGCGAAGCCAGGGCGGCCAGAAAGACAGTTAGGACTATCAATAAGTGCTTTGTTTTCATCAGCTATGTGCAAACACGTCCGGTCATAGCAAATGGACGCGCAGCCATCGGAGTAAGTTTCCGAACCGACGCCCGCGGCGTCGAGATCGATTACTGTATTAGTCTCCGTTTTTGTGATTCAGGTTGGATGTTCATCCCGCCTTTAATTCCGCCTGTGCCCGATTTTTCAAAGCTTTCATATAGGCGAATCCATAAGCCTGTTCGGGGTAATGGCCTCCTATGACGTCAGGCGTGTGATCGAGGATTACGATGCCGTCAAACTTGACTTCGACCAGCGCGGTCATGATTTTCGACATATCGTAATAGCCGTTATCCATGAAGGTTTCGATGAAGTGCGGAAGGGGCGCGCTTACATTGCGGAAGTGGATTTTCCAGATTTTCTCCGGGCCGAAATAGCGGATCATCTCGGCCGGGTCTTTGTGCATCAGGGCAGTGCCGCCCTCGTTCCAGCAACCGCAGCATAAGCAAATGCCGACGTTCGGGCTGTTGGCGATCTCCATGGCCCGCTTGTACCCCTCAAAGTTCGCGAAGATGCAACGGGGCACGCCGGCGAGAACGGGAACCGGCGGATCATCCGGGTGGATGCCGATGCGGACGCTGTTCTCTTCAGCGACCGGCGCGACTTGCTTAATGAAATAGGTGTAATTCTCCCAAATCTCCTCGGATGAAAATTCCCGGCCATGGGAGAGCGGCTCATAAAATTTCTTGCCGTCCCAAACGCCAACCTTGTTGGGGCTGGCCATATCGAACTCGCGGCCGGAGGCGCCGCGAATCGTAGCTCTGCCGCTGCTCCAGATGCCGTTCCCCATGTGGGCATAGGTGGTGTAGTAGATGCCGGCCTTGCCTAAGTTACGCAGGTATTGTTTGTATTCCTCGATCTTCTGGTCACGGCCGGGGAGATTGAGCGTGACTTCGGGCATGTTGTGCACGCTGGTGTTGCCGATATTCCAGACGGTGATGCCTGCATCCGCATAACGCTTCTTGATCTGGAGAAACCCTTCGGCTGTGCGGAGATCCGGAGTCGAACCCACGCTGACATACTCCGCGCCCATTTGGTTAAGGAAGAGAAGTTCGTCATCCGTTGGTTTGGCCGAAGATTGCGCGCAGAGCTTGATGCCCGCGGCATTTGGATGCACGGTTGCCGAGGCGGTTCGCGGGGAAGCGACCAATCCCGCGGCGCTCAAAGCGCCTCCAACCGCCATTTTGACGAACTCTCGACGGTCCGGAGCAAAGCCGGTGGATATCTCCGGTGTTTTGACGTCTTTCTGTCCCATGTTTTTTTCCTGCAGTTGGATTCAGCCGATCACGGAAGCTGCCCGACGGGTGGAAGCATTGTAGCTAATCCGGTCACCACATCGCAGGTTGTTTCGTTTGCAGACCAGCGACCCCTGGCGAAGTCCCCATTTGAACTGTCGCGGTGATTCCCTTCCCTTATTCCGGGAGGGCAAACGCATAGAGAGAATTTGCTGCAGAGATTGCTACGTATTGCCGGCCCCCGATGGCATAACTGATGGGCGCGGAGGCGATGGAGCCTCCCGTCTGAAAGTGCCAGAGGGATTTTCCCGTCTGGGCATCGAGTGCGATCAGGTTGCCTTCCCCTGTGGCGACGAAGACCAGTCCGCTCGTGGTCGCCAGCACGCCCGCACTGAGGGACGGGCGAAGAAGGGGAAATGTCCACTTGATGGAGCCGTTCGTGGCGTCCATGGCCAGGAGTGAGGATTGGACGGGCTGCTTGGAAGGAAAGGGGGCGCCGCCGAGATACTCGCGGCCAGCCTCGTATTGGACGGGAACAGTGCGGTATCCCATGGAGCCGTCCAGCGCTACTACGTAATACATCGAGCGGGCCGCGTCGTACGAAGGGCTCTGCCAGTTGGTGCCGCCTACGAGCAGCGGTGCAATGAGGTTGCCCTTGGGAGACGATTGCCAGTTGGGAGTGAAGATCGGACGGCCATCGGATTGAAATCCATTGTTCCAGGTCTGCTTGACGTATGGCTTGGCAAAAATGAATTTGCCGTTTGTGCGATCGAGGACGTAGAACATGCCGTTACGGTCAGTCTGCAACAAAAGCTTGCGCTTGACGCCGTTCACCACACCATCGGCCAGGACAACGTCTTCATTGGCATCCCAATCGTGGCTATCTCCGGGAGTGAATTGGTAATGCCACACTCTCTCTCCGGTATCGGGGTTGAGAGCAACCACGGAACAGGTGAAGAGGTTGTCGCCTTCGCGCCCGGCGGCGTTCATACTTGGCCCGGGATTGCCAACGGTCCAATAAAGCAGGTTGAGATCGGGATCGTAGCTGCCGGTGAGCCATGCGGCTCCGCTGCCGCGCTTCCAGCTATCGCCGGCCCAGGTGTTGTTGCCAAATTCCCCCGGCGCGGGGATCGTGTTGAAGCGCCATAGGCGTTTGCCCGTAGCCGGATCATAGGCGTCGATAAATCCGCGAATGCCGAATTCTCCCCCTGCAACGCCGACGATAATCTTGTCCTTGAGTGCCAGCGGGGCGCCTGTGAGGGAGTGCCCGGTCATGGTATCAGCGACCTGGGTTTCCCAAAGGATGCGGCCAGTGCGTGCATCCAGTGCCACTAAAGCTGCGTCGAGAGTTCCCAAGAACAGGCGATTGCCAAGCATGGCAACGCCGCGGTTGAACGGGTTGATCTGATTGGGATTGGTAATTTTTTGTGCGCGCTCATATTTCCATATCACCAGGCCGCTCTTAGCGTCGAGGGCATACACTCCCGCGGCGGTGGCCGTGGTGTAGGTGGTGTACATGACGCCATCGACGACCAGCGGCGTCGCTTCGAGTGAAGGTCCTGGCGGCAACTGCAGGGACCATTGGGCCTGTAGTTGCCCGGCGTTGGCGGGGGTGATCTGGCTCAGCGAAGAGAAATGGTGGCCATGGTAGTCATTCCAATAGGTGAGCCAGTTTTGCGGCTCGTTTTTCGCGTGGCGCAACCTTTCGAAGGTTAGACCGCCGGGGATCTCGACCTTGATGGTTTCGCTCAGATCGCGACTTTTCAGGGTTTTCAGATACGCGACGAGATCCTGGAGCTCCGGCGAAGAGAGCGTCTCGGAATAGTTGCCGGGCATCAGGGATTTGGTCTCGCCCTGTTCGTCCAGGATGTCTTTCCGGTCGAGGATGCGCAGCTTGCCATTGAGGTCCGTCATGATGAGGGTGTAGTTGTCTTCGGCACGCTTGATGCCGGCCACTTCGCCCTCACGCAATTTGATCCTCACGGCAGAGGAGCCGAACCAGCGCCGTGCTCCTCTGGCGGGTACATTGGGGTTGAGTATGATTTCGCGCAAGTAGGCGGCAGAATTCTTCCCCGCATCGGAGAGATCAGGCCCGATGTCGGCGCCGCGAGCATTTACCTCGTGACACTGGGCGCAGCCGCCTTTGCCCCAGAAGATCTGCTTGCCACTTGCTCGGTCACCCGGAACGGTTTCCCCGGCAGTGGCGCTGTTGGTATTGAGGCTGCGCAGATAAGTAATGATGCGCCAGATATCGTCCGAAGGGAGGACGGTGAAGGCGGGCATCTGCGTGCCGGGAATGCCGGTTCGGATGGTGCGAAACAAATCAGTATCTTCGCCGCCATGCTGGAATTTTCCCGTGGCCAGCGCCGGGCCGCGATCCCCGCGAGCCTCGCTGCCGTGGCAGGCCTGACAGGTTTGCTCGTACAGCTTGCGGCCGGCGGCAATGGCGGCCGGATCCTGGGAAAATGGGTTTTTCTGGACGTCGGTCGCAGGAGCTTGCTGCGCCGGCAATGGCGGCCAGAGGCATACGCTGAGGGCCAAAGGGACGGCGAATCTCAGCAGACGGAGGAATGTGGTTCTCTTCATGCGTTCGAGGAGGCCCGACGCGCAACGAATCGCGGTTGCGTTCTTCTTCGGCTACGCTGGCGGCTTACCTACATTAGAACTTATCTCATATGTGGGTCTGCGGCTTCTGGTTGGACCCTCAGCCCCGCTTCGAGGGCGGGTCTCATGCGCGGCCTCTCCGAAATTTGTCTATTTATGAGACCAGTTTTAGTGTAGTGCGTCGGAAATAACATTCGTCGTTCTGCTGCCTGAAAGTTGAGGGTTGGCCAGACGGCATTCCCTCAGGGGCTAAAGAGTCTGGGTGAGAACCGATGGTTCCATAAAGATCTATCGCCGGTTCAGTAAACCGCAGATCCCTCCACTTCGCTACGCTTCGGTCGGGACGACAATTTTGTGGGGTAGGCGAAAGCTGCTTTTCCATGAAAGAGACGGATCGAGGTGAAGTTGAAGGGGCGGGGCTTCAAGCCCAGTTGATTTTGTTGGATTAACGTACGGGCTAAAGAGTCTGCGTGAGAACTAACCCTAGCGAGATTTGGTTACGTGATGGGGGGTCAGCAGCGCGCCCAGGAT
>JBARKD010000282.1:0-6914 GCA_049800615.1 Acidobacteriaceae bacterium
CCTCCACTACGCTACGCTCCGGTCGGGACGACAATTCAGTGGAGTAAGAAAGGACAGCTTTCCCACGAAAAGCTACAAACGCTGTCCGGTGGCTACCGGGATTCCTGCCTGGCTCGCTGCCAATGGTCCGATTATCGGCAACTGGAAGGTCTTGCCTTGATATGCGGTGTACATCAAATAGATCCACAGGCAGAATCCACCAACTGTGATGAGCAGGTTGATCGGCAACTGGATGACAAAGAAGAAGCCATGCGAAATGGCACCCAGCATCAGGCCCACGATTGTCCAGACGATCCAGAAAGCAATCCACGCCAGGTTGAAGAAGATCGACTGAAACGCGTGAAAACGGACAAAGCGATCGGACTTGAAAGGATCAATCACCAGGAACAGAATTCCGGTGATCGCCCCAACCAGATAGGCCAGCGCTCCGGCGACATTGGGTGTGAGGCCGCTCGCCGCAGCGGGCGCCGGAGGATACGTCGTGCCCGCAGGCGGAGGAGGAACAGAGCCGGGCATCGCACCCGGGGCAGCACCGGATGAGGCCACTCCCTGGGTGGCCCCGCAAGCCGTGCAGGCCACGGTTCCGTCGGGCAAGTTGGTTCCACAAGTAGTGCAATACATGATCTCGTCTCCTTACGCTTTCTTTGGCAGGGGGCGGCACACACGGTTGCCTTGGGGAAGCAGTGTACACAATGCCGGGGCCAGTGTCTTGCTATTTGTGCAAGTGCACACCGCTTCTATGTATAGGTTTGAGGCAGTGTGAGGACCGGTCCCTTCGGGACTCAGTTAGTATGCGTTCTGGATGAGCTGTTTCGACCGGACCCCTGCCTCGCCATTGACTGCCGGCCTTCCCGGATTTTCCAGGACACCGGTTACCCTGCTGGTTTTCATCGCTATGCTTGCCTGGCTAAGCCCTAGCCCCTTGCGGGCACAACAGCCGGCCAATGGCTCGGTTTGGAAAGGCGTGCTCCACGACGGAGCGGGGCGTCCACTGCGCGGCGCGGTTATCGAGCTAAAAGCGCCCGATCGCACGGTCACCACCGTTACTGGCCGGGATGGTAGTTTCTCCTTCCCCGACCTGCCGCCGTTGCGTTTGGCGCTGTTCATCACCGTGGATGGCCATCGCATCGACACAGGGCGCCTGCTCGACATGAGCCGCGCGCAGGGGAATGACCTGCTCACGCTGACCGGGCAGGGGACGCTTTCTATGGAGGCAATGACGCAGATACAGCAGACCGGGGACCAGGAGAACACCGGTGGGGTAGACCTTTCCAGCAAATCGGTGAGCCAGCTGCCTTTGAACAAGCGCGATTTCAGCCAGTTGCTGCTGCTCGCCGCCGGAACCATGACGGATGCAAATGGAGCCACCAACTTCACGCAACAGTTTGCTATTAATGGCCAACGAGGGGTAGAAGCCACTTTTGCCATGGATGGAGCCGATACCAGCGATCCGGAAATGGGCGGTTCTACCTTCAGCAACTTTAATGTAGATGCGGTGGAGGAGATTCAATCGCAGTCAGGATGGATGCCGGCGGAGATCGGGCGTGGCGCTTCCGGCTTTACCAACATCGTCACACGCTCCGGCAGAAGCGGCTTTCACGGGTCGTTTTTCGAATTTCTGCGCAACTCGGCCCTGGACGCGAGAAACTATTTTGACCACTCCTCGATCGCGAACCCGGGGCGGCTGCCGCCGTTTCGCCGGAACGAGTTCGGTTTCACCAATGGCGGCCCCGTCATCCTGCACGGCCTTTACAACGGTTCCGGCAAAACTTTTTATTTTGGCCAGTACCAGGGATTTCGGCAGGTGCTGGGGACAACGCAGGTCTTTCCCGTCCCCACCGGGCAGGAGCGCGAGGGGCTGGATACTACGGCGTTTCCGGGCGACACGCTGACGGTGCCGGTGGACCCAGGCATCGCCCGCGTGCTGGCGCGCTACCCGCTGCCCAACTATCCGGCAGGCGCTTACGGAATACATACGTTCGCCAGTTCTTCACCGGTAATCACGAATGCGGACCAGTTTTCCATTCGGTTGGATCATCGCATTTCGAAAAAGTCCCAGATCTTCGGGCGCTTCAACTTCAACAACCTGAATGGTCCCACCACCAATCCCGATCAGACGACGATCGACACCGCTTTTGGGATCCGCTATATCGACCGGCAGAGGAATGGCGTGATCACTTATACGCGCACGATTTCCCCGCGAGTGATTTGGGAGTCGTCGTTCAGCGCTACCCGCGCCACACCATCTTTCCCTACAAGCGATTTCACCGACCCGGCGGTTAAGTTCAACGACGGTAGCTATGAGCCTTTCAATCAGCCGGCGGGCACGGTCATCAGCGTTTACGGCAACCTCTTCCAGACGAGACAGAATCTGTCGTTTACCACTACGCGCCATGCAATCAAGATGGGAGGTGAGGTCCGTCTGAACCGGGACACGACATATTTCGGTATCAGTCCTAATGGCGAATATGATTTTGGCGGGGGAACGGCATACTCCCCGGTGGATATTCCTTCGCAAAGCGGAGCACACAACATCCGTGCCGGGGACCCGCTTCCCGATACGCTTTCCAGCCTGCTGAGCGGCAGCCCATTCAACTATACGGTCGTGGTCGCACCGCCTTACTTTTCCGGAGGTGCGCATATTGGGGCTGCCGCCATCAACCGGAACGCGTTCGGATTTTATGCCCAGGATACCTGGAAAATTTCACCCCGCCTGGTGCTGGACTATGGCCTGCGCTATGAGCTATACCTGCCGCTTACGGAGCGGGCCAAACGAACTTCGGGCATCGCCTTTTTTGCCACGCCCACGGGAGTGGCGCAGCAATTCGTGATTAACCCGCAGCCCGGTTACCGCTTCAATCTCAACGGCCTCGGGCCGCGCGTCCAACTGGATTGGCTTGCCTGGAAACAGATGCATCTCCGGATTGGCGGCGCCATTACGACCATTCCACCGAATCTTTTCCAGGACAACCAGCTGACGGGATCAACCCCATTTACCGCGTCTCCCCGGTTGACTTCACTGTCCACAGCACCGATTCCTTATGGTTTTCAGATCACATCGGATGAATTGCCGCGGGTCTATACGCCCGAGGGGCAAGACGTCTTTGCCCACGGCACGAAAGCCGTTCCCGCGAACACCGTCATGGATCTGAATCGCTACCAGCAGGATCTTGCCGCTTTGTCTCCCAGCCATCGCATTACGCCGCTGAATATCAGCTCGATCTATCCCGCGTTTGGTAATGCGTATCTCCAGACTTGGACGCTGGGTCTCGAGCGCCATTTCGGCGGGCTCGTGGCTGACGCTAATTACGTTGGGACCGCTGCCGTGAAGCTACCTCGCGAAAGCTTCTTTAACGGTTATCCCGGAGCGGGCTCGCGATATGCCACGTATAGCCAGTTTGATTCGTCTGGCAACCTGATCGGAGGCTTCGGAACGGAGAACGTCATCACTGGTACGGCTCACTCCTCGTACCACGCGTTGCAGACCTCGTTCAGCGGCACCTTTCCTCGCGGAGGCCCCGGCGTGCAGGCCGGCTACACGTGGGCGAAATCTCTCGACGAGACCAGCGCGGTGATCGGTGGATTCACGAGCGGAAACACGGGCTCCGTCGTGCAGACTGTGCCACAGGACCCCCTGAATACCCATGCTGAGAAGGGACCTTCGACTTTCGACATCGGACATGCGTTCACGCTGAGCGTGGCGCAGGACCTGCATGGGGAGGACATCGGTTTTTTGCGTCCGCTAGGCAAGGCCGTCACTGGCGGGTGGGAGCTTCTCAGCATCTCCAGCATCACCAGCGGCTCGCCGTTTACGGTGTACTCCGGGGTGCAGCAGACGGATGCCGGAACCGAGGGAGCAGACCGGCCAGACCAGGTAGGGATCCCTCACCTTTCCACGGCTCGCAAGGTTCGTGAGGACTATTTCGGGTTGGGTGCGGACAACGGGTCTTACTTTTCTGTACCGATCAACGTGCACGGCGGGACGGGCCCGAATCATGGGCTCTTCGGCACACTGGGCCGAAATACGTTTCGCGGCCCAGCTTATTACGACTTTGACTTTGCCTTGATCAAGAGCACACCGTTTGGCAGGCGTTCCAGCGGGATCGAACTGATGGACCTCCAGTTCCGCGCAGAGTTTTTTAATTTGTTCAACGTGGTCAACATGGGGCTGCCGGCGAATACGCTGGCCGGCGCCGGGTTTGGCGTGATCAGCCACACGGCTGGAACTTCAAGACAGATTCAGTTCTCGCTGAAGCTGATTTATTGAGGGTCGCTCTCGGCCTGATCTGTCTAGGTCGGAAATTGTACCCTCAGCGGTTGAAGCCGGTCTTCTATTCAAATTGACGGCGGGGCTTTCAGAGTCTGCGTGCGAACCGATGGTTCCATAAAGATCTATCGCCGGTTCAGTAAACCGCAGGTCCCTCCACTTCGGTCGGGATGACAATTTTGTGGGGTAGGCGAAAGCTGTTTTTCCATGAAAGAGACGGATCGAGGTGAAGTTGAAGGGGCGGGGCTGAAAGCCCCGCCCCTTCACGCCAAAAAGACTCACCACACTAGGGAACAATGACAGCCGATCCGCGCTCGGTCTCTTCTTTCACCGCCAGCAACGCCTTGTTTGCGTCGTCAAGGGAAAATGCCGTGGCTTGGGGGCGAATGCCGAGTTGTTGGGCGAGGGCCAGGAAATCGCGAGCGTCCTGGCGGGTCATATTTGCGACGCTGCGCAGTTGCCGTTCGCCCCACAGGAGCTTGTCGTAGTCGAAAGCAGGCATCTGGTCGAGGTGAATCGCATTAATCGCGACCACCCCGCCTTTACGCAGAGCGGATAAGGCGCTGACGACAACCTTTCCACTTGGGGCGAAGGTGACCGCGCGATCGAGCCTGACCGGAGGATTCTCGTTTTCGTTGCCCACCCAGGTCGCACCGAGCGAAGCGGCCCTCTGGCGATGGCTTTCGCCCCTGGTGGACACGTAAACCTCGCACTTCCAGGACTGCAGAACGGTGATGGCCAAACCGGCCGAGCTGCCGAAGCCATAGAGCCCAACTCGCTCGCCCGGCTGCACGCCAGCCACCCGCAGGCTGCGAAATCCGATGATGCCGGCACAGAGGAGAGGAGCGAGCCGCACGTCGTCCAAATCTTCCGGCAGGGGGAAGGCAAAGTCGGCGCGCACCAGGGCATATTCGGCATAGCCCCCGTTGACCGTGTATCCGGTGAACGTGGGATGGTCGCACAGGTTTTCCATGTCGTGGCGGCAGTACCAACAATCTCCGTCAACCCCGCCGATCCAGGAGACCCCGGCACGTGTTCCCAGGGGCAGCTCCGCGGTCGCGCCATCGATCACCTCGCCGACGATCTGATGGCCGGGGACGAGCTGTGGGTGAATCGGCGGCAGGTCCCCCTCGGCAATGTGCAGATCGGTGCGGCAGACGCCGCAAGCGCGAACGCGCAGCAGCACATGGCCGGGCTTAATCTCCGGACGCGGAACCTCCTGAATTTCGAGAAACGGCTCCGGCGTTTTGCGGCCTGGGATAAGAACGGCGGCTTTCATTTTCCAGCAATTTCCTCAGGTTAGGTTCGCGGGCAGTTATTTGATGCGGCTGCTCGCCGCAACTGCAGGAATTGTGCCTGATATCGGACATCTTGCACCTTTTGTAAGGCACCCGACGATTTGCTTACGCCCGATTGCGCATCAAAGTTTTGTCGATGATTCAAGCAAAAACCGTGCCAACCAGCGTAAGCTGCTGGTGAGAAAAGAGACTATGAATACGATTCATCCCAGAGCCGGGCAACTGGCCAACCCCTCCGAGCTTGTCGACGTAGCGAAACTGATCACCGCGTACTACGAGGAGCAGCCGGATCCGCATGTGCCCGAGCAACGGGTCTCTTTTGGCACGTCAGGGCATCGCGGTATCTCCTTCGACCGGGGGTTTAACGAGTGGCACATCCTGGCCATCACGCAGGCGATTTGCCTATACCGCCGGGAACAGAAGACGGACGGGCCGCTCTATCTTGGGATCGATACGCACGCGCTTTCCACTCCCGCCCTGGCCAGCGCCATGGAGGTGCTGGCGGCAAATGGGGTGGACGTGATGCTCGCGGAGAGGACCGACTACACGCCGACTCCCGCAGTCTCGCATGCCATTCTCACCTATAACCGCGGCCGCAAAGCCGGCCTGGCGGATGGCATCGTGGTAACGCCATCGCATAATCCTCCGGACTCGGGTGGTTTCAAGTACAACCCGCCGCACGGCGGCCCGGCAGGCAGCGACGCCACTTCGTGGATTCAAAACAAGGCAAACGAGTTTCTCAGCGCGAAGCTCGAAGGTGTGAAACGTGTTTCGCTGGACAAGGCTTTGTCGGCTCCGACCACTCACCGCCACGATTATCTGACAGCGTACGTGGAGGACCTCAAGAACATCATCGACATGGAGGCCATTCGCGCTTCCGGAATCAAGCTGGGTGTGAATCCCCTGGGGGGCGCCGGAGTGCATTACTGGGCGCCGATTGCGGAACGCTATGGACTGAATCTTACCGTGGTCAATGACCTGGTGGATCCGACGTTCCGCTTCATGACGCTGGATTGGGACGGCAAGATCCGCATGGACCCTTCTTCAAAATATGCGATGCAGTCACTGATCGCGTTGAAGGATCAGTTCGACGTCGCCTTCGCCTGCGATACCGATCATGACCGTCATGGCATCGTGACCAAGAGCCAGGGGTTGCTGCAGGCCAATCATTATCTTGCCGTCTGTGCGTACCATCTCTTTGGACATCGTCCGCAGTGGAGCAAACAGGTTGCGGTGGGCAAGACCGCGGTCAGCAGCAGCATGATTGACCGCGTGACGGCCGGGCTGGGGCGGGAGCTCTACGAGGTTCCAGTAGGTTTCAAGTTTTTCGTAGACGGCCTGATCGAAGG
>JBARKD010000283.1:0-3714 GCA_049800615.1 Acidobacteriaceae bacterium
GACTCAGGACAGTAGCGCGCCATCGCGTAAACCTCTCGCCTAAGATATTCCCGCTATCTTTGGTAACCCAGGGACGTTTACGTGGTAATTACAGTGACTTACCTTTTCCGGCTTCCGGCATTCATCAAGAAAAAGGGCACCGGCACTGAGCCGATGCCCTTCGTCGCCCTCCGGGCCCCGATGAGACTGACGGTTAGGGGTTGCCCTGTCCGGAGAGAAAGTCGAGAGTGTAGCTCACCGGCTTGGAACTGGGTTGCCGCTTGTCGAAGATCAACTGCCGGACGATGCTTTGGCCTGGGTTGAGGACCCCGTTCGTCGGCAGAAACACGCGGAGATAGGGGTTACCGCTGCTGCTGATCGCGCTGGCGTTTTCCATCTGGACACCGTTAGCGAGCCCCTGGGCGATGATGAGCAAGTTAGTGTCCACGATCCCCGAAACATCGGTCGCAGTACTGATGTTCGTGATCTTGTACGTATCCACTTCCCGCTGAGAGCTAATATCGCGGGTCACCTGAACTCCCAGCTTATTGGTTACATCCAGGAACTCAAGACCTTCATCGCGCCGTGTCAGAGGATCGTTGTTGTCGAATGCCTTTCCGCTAATAACGAAACCATCCTGTGCCCCCAATGCAGCCAGATCTGGACGGTACTTGGAGTAGGTAAGGTCGCGTACATTCAGTGAGAGACTCGGCGTTGTTGAATTCGGGTCATAGATAACGTGTGCGGGATCATAGAGCCCGTTCTCTATGAAGTCCGTTAAATCGTCGACCTGCCCCTTTGTCAACCCTAAACCGTTCGGGAATCCCGGACCGCGAGGATTCGTAAACCGGGGTGACAGCGTCGCAGCCGCACCCGCCGTCGGATCCTCCGGCACGCCGGCATTGAAGTACTCAACCGCTTCGCGGACGGTGGTCATCGTGCCGTTGTGGAAGAAGTTGTGCGCGTCCTTGGCCTGACGGAGGGTCAAGACGCGGAACCTGTACGCGTCGTTCGGGTCGTGAGTTACCTCTTCCCGCCCGGTGTCTACGGCGTGGTAGGGGAAGCCGTCCGCGCCCAGCTTGCTGGTGTCGAGGGTGCCGCTAGCCTGTGCTTGCAGCGCTCGGATCGGGTGGTCGCCAATTCCGACGTTGATGAAATTCTCGTCGATGAATGTACCGATTCCCGCTACGTCCGGATCGTTGTATTGTTTGTTGAAGTTCGGGCCGCTGTGGCACGTGAAGCACCCCGCCCCGCCCGCCGGGGCTGTAGTAAAGAACAGCTTGGCGCCGCGAAGTTGCTGGGGCGTTAGAGCGCTGTTATTGCCGGCTAAGAATTTATCGAAGGGCGTGTTCCGAGTGACGATGGTGCGCAAGAAGGTCGCCAGCGCCCGGAACACGGTTTGGTCGTTAACCAGCAGTGTCTGGTCGTTTTGGGCGTCGGCCTCGGCGGCTTCCACCGGGTATGCATCCCGGAACAGTTTCACGAAAGCCGGGATCTGCAGGAGCGTCGCCGCCTGGAAGTTAAGCATGCGATGGGCGTCCTGGAGTTCGAGCGTGATGTCTTCCTGAGCCGGGTCGTCGAACGGGTTGAGGGAACCAATCGTGGCTGGCGGCTCCCCGCCGAAGCCGCCAAAGAGAAGGCGGTTGTTGAACGCGAAACCGATCATGTTCATTGAGTTGCGCCCAACGCTGTCCAGAGCGTCGAGCCGGCCGGTCGCGTCAAGCGTGGTTGGTGTGGGTGGGTGGTAGAAGAAGGCCGGCGTGGTGACAATTTCGTTACCCGTCGTGGGATCCTGCCAGATGTCGGTCAAGGTCGGAAGAAAATCCACCAGCTCGTCGTTTTTGAATATCGGTTCCGTCCTCAATGCCGGGAGGATGTCAGTCCGGGGCCGGCGGCGAGCGAAGAATGTCCCCTTTTCGTCCGTGTAGCCGCGGCCCTCGGCGCCAACGTTGAAGTTGATCTGCTGACCGGCCTTGCCGGCCGACTCAGCGAAATGGCAGCTGCCGCACGATCCGGTCTGTATCGTTGCATTCACAATATTCTGGATGTCTGGATCGGAGGCCTGCAACTCTCCGCCGAAGGCTGTCCCCGCGGGCAGGTCAACTGGCTGACCCTGGTTTTCGTTGATACGCACGGTCCGAACCGGATCGTGGAACAGCTGCTTTCCAAGGTAGCGTTTCGCCTCAGTGGTCTCGTAGCGGTAGGGCGTGTTCCCGCTCCCAGCCACCGGCGCGGGCACGGGAATGGTGGCATCCGTCGGCGGTACCGTCAAGTTGTTAATTCCGCCGACCTGCGCGGAGATGTACTTGCGCAGCTCATCGGGGTTCTGAGCATGGATCGGCCTGGCGACTTGGATCGCCATGAGCGCCACTAATACTAATGACGAGTGCCCGGTTTTCAGAATCCACGCGCAACGATAGTTGCGTGAACGATACACGTTCTCTAGAGTGGCGAGTTGCATCTGTTATCTCTTTCTCATGCCGAGGTTTTATAAGTACGCTCCGCGTAAATATACCCAAGCCAATCGGAAGCAAGTGTAGGCTCTAAGTAGAAGATTTCGACCTATGAACTTTTTAATTCCTTCCCTCGTGAGCTCAACGGGCTTGAGGGCGTGACGAGTTGATCCGCAAAGGTCGACACAGGCAAAAGGCTGCTTTGGACACTTGCGATATACCGCCGTGGTGAAACTCCCATCTGTCGAGTAAACCAGTTGGTGAAGTTAGTGGAGTGTTGGTACCCCAACTCTGTTGCGATCGAATCAACGGATCGAACCGGACTTTCGGAAAGCAGTGCGCGGGCACGATTGAGTCGAACTTCAGACCAGTATTCAAGAATAGTCTTGTGATAGCGACTCTTAAACTTCTGAGCCATTTGGGATTGGCTCAGGTGCAGTTTGGCGCAGGCGACCTTTACGCTAAAGCGGACGCTGCCATCACAACGGTCTATTAATTCTCGAACCACGACTTCAACGCAAGGCCGGGCAACTTCCGAACCATATTCCGTGACCGAGTTCTGGTGAAGCCGGGCTGAGCCGGCGATCAATGCGCGTCGTGGTTTGTTCATAATCAACATACCTGCCGCCGATAAGGTAGTGCGCGAGGGGTGGAACTATTCAATGCTTGATTCGGATGGTTAATTTGTCCGAAGCCAGCTCTGATTGACCGGAATTGAACTGTTGGCCGGCCAGGTCCGTCATCTGACTGACGAGCTTGGCGCAAAGAAAACATCTGTCCCCAGGGCTGGGCCTGATCCGCCGTGGCCTGAAGCGCGGCCAAGGCAGTTGGATTGTCGTCCAGGCCCGAGGCGGGAGCATAGGCACAAGCCAACCACAAGATGGATATAACTACGGCAGCGGCCACCAATCGCATCTGACTCCTCACAAACAGCTGGCTTCCAGCGTCGGTTCCTGTGCGAGTGTATGCTTCACCACAGCGTGCCTGTTGTGTGAGATTGTTCTGGAGGTAGATACAACATTACCTATTCCTCCTTTTGAAGTTAGAGCTTTTCGACCTGAGAGTTCTAATGCGCTTTGTTAGAGCCATGACTCCCATGAAAGTTACACATAGTTCGCCTTCGCCGGCGGCGCGACCTCAATCTCATGCCATGCGGCCCAGTGGGAACGAGCGCTACAGAATACAGCGGAGCACAGCCGGCAGATCGTGTCACCGCGCCAGTTCACTTATGACGTGAAGCATAGATAGGTTGAGCGAGGAGGAAGTTAGATCATTGCACCGG
>JBARKD010000284.1:0-2891 GCA_049800615.1 Acidobacteriaceae bacterium
GAGGGCCGCACCATCAACGAAGACGACAACGAGAATACGCGGCACGTGGCTGTCATCAACAATGCGTTTGCCAGTAAGTTTTTTGGGAACCAGAATCCCGTCGGCCGGCGCTTCGGTCCGGGGCCAATAAAGAACTCAGGAACCTACGAGATCGTCGGTGTCGTCCAAAACATCCATTACGTGACGTGGGGCTTCCAGGATCCAGCCCGGGCCATGTACTACGTTCCCGAGGCGCAAACCGTATCCTTCGACCAGCAGGATATCCAGAGTGACGAGCTCGTGTCGCAGAACCTCTGGAACTTCGTGCTCTGGGCGCCCGGGCGTCCAGCCGGCATCTTCATGCAGGTAAAGAAGGCGTTGGCCGAAGTCGATCCGAACCTGATCCTGAATGACGTCGAACCATATTCGAAGGCGATTCAAGGAACGTTCGATCAGCAGAATATGATCGCCAGCCTGGCTTGGCTGTTTGGCGCTGTTGGCCTTGTGCTGGCGGCGGTTGGCCTTTATGGTGTAACCGCATACGGCGTAGAGCAACGCAGGAGCGAGATTGGTGTGCGCATGGCGCTGGGAGCCGATCGCGGTTCGGTGACTGCTATGGTACTGCGCGGAGCGTTCTTGCAGATAGGCATTGGATTGGGGATCGGGATTCCGGCAGCAATTGGAGCGGGATATCTCATATCGAGCCAACTCTTCGGAGTCGCGCCGTGGAATCCGTTGCTCTTGGCAGGTGCAACGCTGCTTCTTGCATTGGCGGCGCTGGTTGCTGCGATGATCCCCGCGCAAAGAGGGGCAAGCACCGACCCTATGCGGGCACTGCGCAGCGAATGATTCACACGGGGTTCAGTCCACGTGAATCAAGAAGGAGGCGTCATGGTTAAGCGAATGCTGAGTTTATTTCGGAATCTGTTTCGCAAGCGCGACATTGAGCAGGCGCTGGATGATGAACTCCGTTCAATGCTGGAAACCCTAACGCAGGAGAAGATCGAGCAAGGGCTTTCGCAAGCGGTGGCCAGACGAGAAGCGCTTGTCGAAATTGGCGGTATCGAGCAGGTGAAGGAGCGGGTTCGCGTCGCACGCGTTGGGCACTTTGTGGAGGTCCTTGTCAGCGACGTCCGCTATGGCCTGCGCCAGTTGCGCCGCAATCGAAGCTTCACCGCCGTAGCCGCCCTGACGCTGGCACTTGGTATCGGGGGCACGACAGCCATTTTCAGCGTGGTTAACGGCGTCCTCATTCAACCTTTGCCCTATTCGCACTCGGAGAGACTTGTAGAAGTAGGGCTCGACCTTCCCGGCATCAACCAGTTCAATTGGCCACTATCTCCGAAGGAATACCTAACTTTTCGCGAGCAGAGCCGCACCTTTGAAGACATCGGTCTCTACTACACGGGGTTCGGCGGTAACCTCTACTCGGCCAACGTCACCGGCTTCGGACGACCCGAACACGTGCCTGCCCTCGGCGTGACCGACGGCGTGCTCTCTATTCTCGAAGTCACACCTCTGTTGGGGCGCTCCTTCACGCGGGCGGACGATGAGCCGGGCAGCCCGGACACACTCATCATCACCCATGGCTACTGGCGCACCAAGTTCGGCGGCGACCATTCAGCCATCGGAAAAACGATCGACATCGATGGCAAGCCCAGCACGATCATCGGCGTGTTACCGCAACGCTTTCGCTTCCTCGACATGACCGATCTGGGTATACTTCTGCCTCTCAAGACTCAATCCCTGCGGGGCTTTAACTACTTTGCTGTTGCCCGGCTCAAGACCGGGGTGACTCCGGCCGAAGCCAATGCAGACGTGGCTCGCATGATCCCAATGGAACCCGATCGGCCTGTCGACTTCTTCAAAGAAGCGCGGGTAACACCGAATGTGCAGACGCTGAAGCAATACATCATAGGCGACATAGGCAAAATCCTGTGGGTGTTGATGGGCGGAATAGGCCTGGTAATGTTGATTGCCTGCGCAAACGTAGCCAGCCTTCTTTTGGTCAGAGTTGAAGGTCGACAACAGGAGTTGGCTATTCGAGCGGCTTTGGGCGGGAGCCGCGGACGCATCGCCTGCGGTCTGCTGTTTGAAAGCCTCTTGCTGGCGTTGATTGGCGGCGCGCTCGGCCTGCTTTTTGCGTATGGCGGCTTGCGGGCCCTTGTCGCGTTGGCTCCGAGTGATCTGCCCCGGCTTAATGACATCCGCATCGATGGCCTCGTCTTGCTCTTCACCCTGAGCGTCACGATTGTGGCGGGCTTCTTGTTCGGCGCAATGCCGGCTCTCAGGTACGCCGGTGGCCAGGCAGGGACCGGGTTGCGCGAAGCAGGCCGCTCTGTCAGCGCCAGCCGGAAGCGGCATCGGGCTCGCAACGCGCTGGTCGTTGTCCAGGTAGGTCTGGCTCTTGTTTTGCTCGTGAGCTCGGGCCTCATGATCCGCACCTTCCAAGCCTTGACACACGTTCAGCCCGGATTCACGGGGTCAGCCCAAGTCCAGACGTTCCATGTCCATTTTCCTCCGGAGATGATCAAAACTCCCGAGCGGCTGCTCCGCTTGGATCACGCGATTCTCGACAACATCGCGGCGATTCCCGGCGTTTCTTCTGCCGATTTTAGTGGGGCCGTGCCAATGGATGCGGGCGCCGAGAGCGATCCGGTGCTGGTAAAGGATCACATGGTTCAGGGTCAGCTCCCGCCGGCTCGCAGGAGCTTTTGGGTTTCGCCAAGCTTCTTCAACACCATGGGCATCCCCCTCCTCGCCGGCCGCGATTTAGCGTGGGACGACATAGTGAACAAGCGCCCCGTGGCTCTCGTGTCGGAGAATCTCGCGCGTGAGTATTGGCAAAATCCCTCGGACGCGCTTGGGAAACAAATTGGCGGAAGCCCCAAGGCCTGGCGGCAAATTGTGGG
>JBARKD010000285.1:0-17553 GCA_049800615.1 Acidobacteriaceae bacterium
ACCCAGGAGTTCCCCACCGCATTCCCGTCCCCGGATAGTTCGCATCGAACCTCGGCCAGAAGGCGATCATCCCCAGAATGAACAAGGCTGTGCTGGCGACTACGGCGACCTTGTTGACGAACAACATCATGCGAAAGCCGTAGATGCAGACGATCAGCACGCTCAGCGCGAAGACCGCGTAGACCACGGCTACTTCTCCATCCGAGCCGCGAATGTGGAAGACCAACCGGGCCGCGCCAACCACGGCGTCACCGCTTGACCATACGCTGATGGCGAAGAAAGCAATGGCCGTGAGAAGGCTCAGAAACGAGCCGACAATGCGGCCGACCACGCCGAAGTGGGCACTGGACGAAACGGCGTTATTCGTGCCGTTGATAGGGCCAAAGATCGACATGGGCGCAAGGATGAAAGAGCCGATAACGACGCCCATCACCGCTGCCGCGGTGGCCTGCCAAAAGGAGAGGCCGAACATGATGGGAAACGCGCCCAGTACGGCGGTAGCGAGAGAGTTGGCGCCTCCCCAACAGAGACGCATGAAGTCGAAAATCGTGGAGTCGCGGTCCTGGTCCGGTATGGACTCGATTCCATGCTGCTCGACTACGGTTACCGAGGAGGAAGGATTGCTCATGGCAAACTCAGCTCAGGCGCCACGCTGCCGTGTTCCCGGCCAGCAGATATCGGCAACGGCTCCGCATGCACTCAATCACCCACTGCATCAAGTTGGATTTCGACCAGCCAGTCAGGGTCTACCAGCCTTCTTACTTCGACCAATGTTGAGGCGGGCGGATGATCCCCAAACGCGGCCATGGCGATCGGTTTCTCGTACTTCATGTATTCGTCCATATCCGTGGTGAACGTATAGATGTGGATGACATTGTCCCAGGTAAGGTTTACAGCTTTCAGGGCACGCGTCGCCATTTCGTAGACCACGCGCAGCTGTTCCCGCATGTCTCCCTTGCCAAGGTTTTCACATTGCAGGCCAATGGCGACCTGTCCTCCGATGCGATATACGTAGCGGCCCTCGGCGCGCACGATGTGCGTGTAGAGGTTATCCACGGGTGCATGCAGCGTTGCGGGGTTGATGCGCTCAATTTTCATGTTTGCCATCCTCAGCAAAAGAGACAGAGCTGCTCGAACAAGAGATTGGCCGCCAGAAGGGAGGTGATGTCCGCACTGTCGAATTGCGGCGACACTTCCACCAGGTCGGCGCCCACAAATTCCAGGCCTCGCATGGCGCGCACCGTGTTCAGTATTTGCACGCTGGACAATCCACCGACCTGGGGAGTGCCGGTTCCTGGAGCAAAGGCGGGATCTACGACGTCGATGTCGAGACTGAGATAAGTCTTGAGCCCGTTGAATGGCTTGAGCTTTTCATGGATGAGCGGGAGACCGTGGTCATGGAATTCTTCCGCCGTCACCATGGCGATTTTTCGCTCACGAGCCCAGTCCAGATCATCGGCGGCATAGAGCTGCCCTCGCAGGCCGATCTGCAGGATATTCTGCGTCAGCAACCCCTCTTCGATCGCGCGACGCACCGGCGTTCCGTGAGAATACTTCATGCCCCAATACTGGTCCCAGGTGTCGGAATGCGCGTCCAGCTGGATAAGGCCAACCGGACCGTGCGTTGCATGGATCGCCCTTAGGATCGGCAGAAGAATCGAGTGATCGCCCCCGACGCAAATGGGAACGGTGCCGGCTTCCAGAACAGGAGCCAGCCCGGCGGCGATCTTTGCAAAAGTATCTTCGATGGAGACGGGATTGACCGGAAGGTCGCCATAATCGGCAACGCGCAGGCGTTCAAAGGGGCTCAAATCCAGTACCGGATGATAGGGGCGGATGATGGCGGACTGCTCACGAATGCGCCGCGGGCCAAAGCGAGGACCCGTTCTGTACGTGGTCCCACCGTCATAAGGTACGCCGATGAGAGCTACATCCAGCAGCCCGGGGTCCGCGATGTAGGGCAGCCTCATAAACGTGGAGATGCCGGCAAAGCGCGGGTAGCGCAGCGCATCCACCGGCATTGGGTGGGGCTCCGCGAGCTGCTTCAATTTGTGGCGAGACGCAACTACCTTGGCCATGCGATCGACTCCATTCGATTTTCCGGTTGAACTTTACTTCATGCGCACGGCGCCCGGATTGGTAGCTTCAGGAGAGGTGAGGATGGGGTGCAGAGGAAGTGCAGCGCGGTCTATGATGACGCCCTCTTTCATAACCAGGGACATTTTGCGTATGTTCTCGATATCTTCCAGCGGGTCGGTGTCGACCACGACTAAGTCGGCCATCTTGCCGGGCTCCAGGGTACCGAATTGATCGAGCTTATGGTAAGCCGCAGCGATGTTTTTTGTGGCGCCCTGAAGGACCTGCATGTTGGTCAAGCCGCGCTGCTTCATCGCCCGCATCATGAGGAACTCGCCCTCACCCACCGGAGTGCCGATAAAGCCGCCGGCCGCGGTGATATCCGGATCGAGAACGCTGGCGTCGGTGGACAACAGCATAGGCACGCCGGCTTTCACCATGCGCACTTCATTCTCCAGGTTGTAACTGACCTTTTCGTCGCCGTTCCCGGCGTCGGAACCAGCAAACTTCCCTTCCCTGACCTGTTGCTCCTGCGCGGGTGTGAGCATTCTCCATTGCGTGCCGCAGTAGAATTTCTTCTCAAGCATGAGCTGGATGGTGGCATCCGAGATGCGCGAGGCATGGGTAATCGAACAGTGCTGGGCCATGTCTACGCCGGCTTCGAGCACGGACTTCAGGCCCTCGGCCGACTCCTGGTGAGTCTGGATAATCTTACCCGCGGCATGCACTGCTTCCACCATGGCTTTTTGCTGCTCCGGGGTGAAGCGCAACACATTCTCCTCGCCGGTGGAGCTGTTGATCGGCCTGCCGTCACCGTTTGCTCCGTACTTCACAAAATCGACCCCCAGAGCAACGTACTTCGTCATCTCCTCGCGGACCTGCTCCGGTGTTTTCCAGGAAAGGTCCGGACCTCCGTTCTTTTCGAACATGGCATTGATGCGTTTTTGGAAAGCCGGTGTGGCCGCCTTCATGGACGCATCGGTGGTAAACACGGCGCGAAATCCGACGATGTCTCCGGCAATAAACATGCGGCTGCCGGGAATCTCTCCTTTGTTGATACGATCGCGAACGCGCATGAGCGGGTCCATGGGCCCCATCGAATCAAAGACGGTCGTGAATCCGTTCTTGAGGGCAATCTGGGCGGCCTCTTCGACCAGGCCGTCGAAATTGTTTTCGTAGCGGGCCAAAAATTCGATGTGTTCCCATCCTGGCCAGGAGACAAAGTGGACATTGGCGTCCATCAAGCCGGGAACGATGTATTTGCCATCCAACTTTACTTCACGCGCCCCAGCAGGCACGGAGACAGACGACCTCGGGCCAACAGCAACGATTCGCTTTTCCTTGACCACGATCACGCCATCGTGGATAGGCGCGCCCCCATTGCCGTCGATGATGGTCGCACCGGTGAGCGCCAGCGTTTGCGCTAGAGCAGCCGGCACGACTCCAAGGCACAGGATGATTGCCGCAAGTTGTTTCATAAGACCCCTAGTACTCGTAGCGAAGAGCAAATTGCATCACGCGAGGGTTGGTCAGCAGCCCGGTGTAGGTGCCAAAGTTTGTGGAGTTGGTGAGGGACGGCTGATTGGAATTTACGTCGAAGCGAGTGAAATTGCCAACGTTGAAGACTTCCGCGCGGAATTGGAGAGATTGCCCGTCGTTCCAGGGCATTTTCCAGCGCTTGCTCAAAGCGGAATCCCACCCCAGGAATCCGTCGCCGCGCACGGTGTTGCGACTTCCCGACTCTCCGGGATAGGTGAATTCGTAGGCGTTAAAGGCGGCCGTCGAATTCTTGAACATCAGAACACGGCCGTCGGCTTTGGTCGCCTTGCCTGCCTGGATGGGCGCGATCTGCGTGGAGTATCCGGCGTTCGCGCCGTTCGTTGGCAAATTGATACCGTTGCTGACCGAGAAAGGCAAACCGCTGGTGAGGCGGTAGATGCCGGAGAACTGCCACCCGCCGATCACCGCGTTGGCCCACCCCGGAATGTCGGAGGCAAATCGCTTGCCCTGGCCGAAGGGAAGCTCGGCCACCCAATTGGCGTTGAATTGGTGCGTCATGTCGAAATCGGAAACGCCATACATCTGGCGGGGCGAGAACGCATTGATGATGTTGGCGGGGGCAAGGCCGCCTGTGGGGCTTACCCTGGCCGCGGCAGAGGTCAGATCGAGAGATCGGGAGAAGGCGTAGTTGAGATCAAAAGAAATTCCATGGGCAGGACGCTTGCGAAACGTCACCTGCAAGGCGTTGTAGTTCGATCCACCCACCGATTGCCAACCGTTCAGAGAAAAGAACTGGGGATCGTAATAAACATAAGGCCCGAGCGAGCTGCATCCATTAGGGCAGATAAAGCCGGGAATATCGGTGAAGTAGGGTATGAATGTCTCGTTGTAGAGGTAAATCTGCTCCATTGAATAGATGGCCTGGGTGGCGCTGCACTGGCCGGCGGGGCAAGCGTTTGTCGGCTGAGATTGCGTAATGGGCTGAAAGAGGTCTTCCCAGTAAGCCGCGGTTCGCCCAACAGTGGCCGGAGAAATCTGGTTGAGGGGCACGCCTTGACGCGCCAGGGTGGAGAGGCGCGACATGGCCGTGTAGTAGTCGATACCCGACTGCGGGTCGACGAGGTTCGTCGGCTGAGCAAAGTCGCTGATGGAGGCCAACCGGTGTCCCAGGCGCCCAAGGTAGGAAACTTCAAGCGATGAAGTAGAAGACAATTCGCGAGCGACCGAGAGGTTCAGCATGTAGACATAGGGGGTCTTGAGGTTTTGGTCGAGGCTGAACCCCGCGGAGAATCCGCCCGCGTCAAATCCTACCGGAGGAGTTTGCGGGAAGCCTCCAGGGGGCGCCGGCAACATAATCAATCCGTTGGTTACATTGGGGCAGCCGTTCACGGGGATCGAGGTAAGGCTGGTGACGCGCGGAGCGCAGCTGACATCCTGGGAACCCAGCGGAGTCTGCAATGTGGTGGAGAGGCCAAAAGAGCCATATTGCCCAAAGCTATTGATCAGCTCGGCGCCGAAGTGGTCATAAGCCATGGCAAAGCCGCTGCGAATCGAGGTACGCGGAGTTGGCGAGTAGGCAATCGAAACCCGCGGCGCTATGTTCTTGTAGTTCCAGTTGTAGAAAGGCGGCCCATTATTTTTCGATCCGCCGAGCACGTACTGAATGGTCGGGTCCGCACTCGAAGGGATGCCTTTGGCCATGTTCGCCTCTCTCAGGGCAGCCCACTGACCAAGCGGCATGGTCGATGAAACCTGCAGGCCATTGACCTCGGTAGGCGGCGACTCGAGTTGATAGCGTAGGCCGAAATTAATGGTCAGATTCGACTTTACGCGGAAGGAATCCTGCAGGTAGAAGTCGTATTGGTTGAGAGCGTAGTTGCGTTTGACGGGTGTGCCCTGAGGCAGCACGCTGCCCGACTTGGTGTAGTTATAGTTGGCGGTTACATCCGTGATGATGCCCAGGGCATCGAAGGCCGCCTGGTCGTAGGAGTAAGTGAAATTGGGGCTGACTGCAGGAAAGTTGTTGGCTCCGGGATCGAACGGGCTGCCTGTGCCGGCGAATCCGCCGGTATCAATGTAAGTCGTCGCCAGGCTCGCCTGACTGAAAGAATTGTTCAGGCTGACGGTGTTGTCGTGGAGGAATTCCAGGTTTCCGCCGAACTGGATGGTGTGCGGGCCTTTGGTCCAGGAGACCCCATCGTTGATATCCCACACCGGTAAGGTCACCGAACTGGATCGGGTGATACCGCCACTGATGTTATTAATGCCGAGGAATGGGGCCTGACTATCCCCAAGGTTGCCAACGCTGGCGCGGGTCAAGCCAAAACGGAGGTCATTCACCAGGGTTGGCTTGAGGACAGCGGTGTAACCAAGCGCAAACCCTTTGCTACGGTCTTCGGTAACGATTTGCGCTGGTCCATTGGGGAGGTAAGGCGAGCTGTTCGAGTAGTCGTTTTGCATGCTGCCGCGAACAAATAACGTGTGATTACCTGCGCTGTCGAGCTTGTAATCGAAACGGGCAATGTACACGTCATAGCGCGCGGGCGCGGAACCAGCAAAGCGATAGCCCGAAAAGTTCAACCCGTCCCCTACGGAAAGATCGTTGGGTTGAGGGAAGGTATTGAAATACTGCAGCATCGTTGAGTTAGGACCCACCCCCAGCGGATCCCAATTCTTGAAGTCCTGGGCGGTCACGGTGCTTAGGCCACCGTTGCTGTTTTCGTATAGGACAGAACCAGCGCGCAGGCTGGCGGTTGGCACCGTGGTGACGACGCTATTCTTCTGCGCGTCCCGCCGGCCTTCGTAGTTGATGAAAAAGAAAGCCTTATCTTTCCTGATAGGTCCGCCCGCGGCTGCCCCGAAGAGATTGCGATTGAGCTGCGGGGCTTTGTTAGGCAACCCGCTGTTTACCTGGGATTGCTTGACAAAGTAGTCATTGGCGCTGGTCGCGGTGTTGCGCAGGTATTCGTAAAAAGACCCGTGAAAAGCATTTCCTCCGCTCCTGGTCAAAAGGGCCACCTGGGCCCCCGACGAGCTGCCGTCGGCTGAAGTCGGGTTTGAAGTAGTGACACGGAATTCCTGTAAAGCGTCGGGTGTCGTGCGCAGGACGGAAGTAAACGCATAACCGTTCGCCTGGTCCGTTGCATCCACTCCGTCCAGAGTAACGATGGTCTGGTCGCTACGCGCTCCGTTCACCGCGCCGCTGCGCGTATCTTCGTTGAGATTGATGTCGGTCCGGTTCCCCAGATAGCTGACGCCGGGTTGCAGGCTCAGCAGATCGACAACATTTCTCGATTCAATGGGCAATTGCTGAATCTGCTGCGCCTGAAATGCGTTGCCCACGGTAGCGTCTTCCGTATTCAGGGTCTGCGCCTGACCGGTCACCGTAATGGTATTGACCTCCGTCCCAATGTGCAGGGAGACATTCGCGGTGGCCGGGGTACTTACCAGAAGCTGTAGGTTATCCAGCCGCGAAGTTTCAAAGCCCGCTGAAGTGACCGTCAACGAATAGGTTCCGGGAGGAACGTCGGCAAATTGATAGACACCGTCCGCCGCCGATTGAGTGGTTCGACTGAAATTCGTTTGTACGTTCCCGAGCACGACCGACGCCCCTGGAACCACGCTGCCGGATTGCTCGGTAATTGTGCCGCGGACGGAAGAAGAGGATTGCGCAAAGCCGATCGGGCTCAAAAGGAGCAGCGGCGCCCACAGCAGTGCAATTCGAAAAATCCTGGCCATAAGTATCGACACCCCTCCAGACGGACGGACACCCAGAAGATGGACCTGTGGAATTGCCACGACGTGGTGGGCAGATGAATCGATCGAGACCGATGAACGGGGTAGAGATAACCGGCGAACTTGGTGCGAGTGTGTCTCAACCGTGCATTCCGTACCATCCCAAGCGCTCAACATTAACATTGATCCTGATCAATGTAAGTGCTAGGATTTGGCCACTCGATGCGCGCTCAAGTCTCGGATCTCGATTTGCGGCTGCTCAGGATTTTTCTCGCGGTAGTCGATGCAAAGGGACTTTCGGAAGCCCAGGCCACCCTGAACATAGGCCAGCCCACAATCAGCACACACCTGGCAACGCTCGAAGCCAGGGTGGGCTTCCGGTTGTGCGAGCGGGGGAGAAGCGGTTTTCACCTGACTCCCAAGGGCGAGAAATTTGTTGCGGCCGCGCGCGGCTTCCTGAATGGCGTGACGGACTTTGGCAATGCGGTACGCAACATGGATAAGACGCTGGTCGGCCAGTTGCGGCTGGGGCTCATCGATCATGCTCCAACCGCCCTGATGCAACAAATCAGCGCGAGTATCACGGCCTTTCGTAAGCGAAGTGAAGCCGTTCGTTTTTCGATAGCCGTGCGCCCGCCAAGGGATCTGGAGGAGCAACTGATTCATGGCGAGGTTGACCTCGTGTTCAGCTACTTTTGGCGCCGCTTGCCAAGCATGGAGTATCGATACCTTTTCAAGGAGCGGCAGATTGCATGCTGCGGGCACGGGCATCCGTTGTTTCCGCGCGCGGGGTCGGTAACCAGCGAAGAGGCGGCAGAACACGAGTGGACATGGCGCAGTTATCCGTTGCCCAACACGCAACTTGTGCGGCCGCATGAATCGGTGACCGCGGTGGCGGACGACATGGAGGCGGTTGCCATCCTGATCATGTCCGGCAGGTACCTGGGATACCTGCCGGAACAATATGCCGCGCCCTATATAGACAAGAAGTTGTTGGCGCCTTTGAACCCGCGGACACTGACGTACGATGTCAAGTTCGAGCTGGTGTACCGCCGTCCCGGGGCGAAGGATGAGGTGTTATCAACCTTTCTGCAGGACCTGAAAAGCAGAGGCGGAGTTAGGAATTGAGCGCCCCTTCAACGTGGACCCAGACGATGAATCAGTGTGAGTGAGAGTGGCTGTGCGTTCCCCCGGCCAAATGCCCGGGCTCTGCGAGAGTCCCCAGGGCGCGGCGTTGCGATGCATTCAGCTGGATTGTCAGCCAGTCGATGACAGCGTCGAGCCCCGTGTTGTGCTTCAGATCGGTGAAGAGGAACGGTCGCTCGCCTCGCATTTTTTTCGAGTCACGATCCATCACTTCGAGCGATGCCCCGACCTGCACGGCCAGATCGATTTTGTTGATCACGAGAAGCGACGAGCGAGTTACACCGGGGCCGCCTTTTCTCGGGATCTTGTCACCGCCGGCTACGTCGATGACATAAATCCATTCGTCCACGAGCTCGGGACTGAAGGCCGCGGAAAGATTGTCGCCTCCGCTTTCGACGAGAATCAACTCCAGGCCGGGGTGGGCCTTTTCCAAATCATCGATCGCTTCGAGGTTCATCGAAGCATCTTCGCGGATAGCCGCGTGGGGACAACCGCCGGTCTCGACTCCGCGAATGCGATGGGCGTCGAGAGAGCCCTGGCGAACCAGAAAATCCGCGTCTTCCGTGGTGTAAATGTCATTGGTTACGACGGCCATGTTCAGGTTGCGCGAGAGCGTCCGGCAGAGGGCGTCCACCAATGCGGTCTTTCCCGAACCGACGGGTCCGGCAATTCCAATGCGAAGTGCGCGTGACATAGGTTATTTCTCCATCACAATAAGAAGCAACGCTCAAAATAAGAAGTAACGCTGGGCCAGGGGCAACTCGACAGCAGGCTCACAGGTAAGGAGTTCGCCATCCGCGCGTACCTCGTAAGTTTCCGCATCGACCTCGATCTTCGGAGTGGCGGTGTTATGGATCATATCGGCCTTTGTTTTTGACCGGCAGTCCTCGACGGCGACCGCCGGAGTTCGGGTATGCAAGCCGTTCTCCAGTGCGACCTTCGAAGTAAACAAGAGACTGGTACTCGCAGGGACACTGCCGAAGCTGCCAAACATGCCCCGGTAGAGGACCGGCTGCGGAGTTGGAATGGACGCGTTGGCGTCACCCATGACGCTCCAGGCAATGAAGCCGCCCTTGATCACCATCTCCGGCTTGGCTCCGAAGAATGCCGGTTTCCAAAGAACCAGGTCGGCCAGCTTACCCGGTTCGATCGATCCCACATGGCGAGCGACACCATGGGTGATCGCGGGATTGATGGTGTACTTCGCCACATAGCGTTTGATACGGAAATTGTCATTGCGGCTGGAATCCTCAGGAAGCGCGCCGCGCTGCACTTTCATCTTGTGTGCGGTCTGCCAGGTGCGGGTGACGACCTCTCCGATCCTCCCCATCGCCTGGCTGTCGCTGGCTATCATGCTGATCACGCCCAGGTCGTGGAGAATGTCTTCCGCGGCAATGGTCTCCGGACGAATGCGGCTCTCGGCGAACGCGACGTCCTCAGGAACCGAAGGGTTGAGGTGATGGCACACCATCAACATGTCAAGATGTTCCGCGATGGTGTTCACGGTGAAGGGCCGGGTGGGATTGGTGGAGGAAGGCAGCACGTTGGAGAGCGAAGCGACGCGAATGATGTCAGGCGCATGCCCACCGCCTGCGCCCTCGGTATGGTAGGTGTGAATCGTACGGCCGGCGATGGCGCGGATGGTCTCTTCCACAAATCCGGATTCATTCAGGGTGTCGGTGTGGATCGCGACCTGCACATCGAAAGAATCGGCGACGCGCAGGCAGCAATCGATGGCCGCCGGCGTTGTGCCCCAGTCTTCGTGAAGCTTGAGGCCGCAAGCTCCGCTACGGATTTGTTCTTCGAGCGGGCCCGCCGTGCCCGCGTTGCCCTTCCCCAGAAACCCAAAATTCATAGGCCAGGCTTCCGCCGCTTCAAACATCCGCGCAAGATTCCATGCACCCGGCGTGCAGGTAGTAGCGCAGGTTCCGGTTGCCGGACCGGTGCCCCCGCCAATCATGGTGGTGATTCCATTGCAAAGAGCCACCTCGACCTGCTGCGGAGCAATGAAATGGACATGACTATCGACGGCCCCCGCGGTGACGATCAGATTTTCGCCCGCGACGACTTCTGTCGATGGGCCTACCACCAACTCAGGGTCTACACCTTGCATGATGTCGGGATTGCCCGCCTTGCCAACCTTGACGATGCGCCCATTCCGTATGCCAATGTCGCCCTTGACGATGCCCCAGTGGTCGATGATGAGGGCATTGGTCACGACCAGGTCAAGAGCGCCGGGTCGTGCCTCGCGTTGAGCGCGCGAGCTCTGGCCCATGCCGTCACGAATCGTCTTGCCACCGCCGAAAGTGATTTCATCGCCATAAACCGTAAAGTCCCGCTCCACCTCCAGCACCAGGCTGGTGTCGGCAAGGCGGATTCTGTCGCTCGTTGTTGGCCCGTACAGATCGGCATAAGCTTTGCGGGAAATGGTGTGGCTCATGCTTTCTCCTTCAACGGCCCGTTCACGGCGCCGCGATGCCCCCACATGTCGCGAGAGCCGGCCAAGGCGACGAGCAGAACACGTCTTTCATCACCGGGCTCGAAGCGTGCGGCGGTCCCCGAAGGGATATCGAGCCGCATGCCATAGGCAGCCGCGCGATCAAACTCGAGGGCTGGATTCACTTCGTAAAAATGGTAGTGACTGCCAATCTGTACGGGACGATCACCGGTGTGCCGCACGACCAGCTCAACCGTGGGCCGGCCGCCATTGAGGATGATGTCGCCATCACCAAGCAGATACTCGCCAGGTTTCATTCTGCTCCCTCTACTGAATAGGATCGTGCAAAGTGACGAGCTTGGTGCCGTCCGGAAAGGTGGCTTCGGCCTGCACTTCGAGAATCATGGAGGCGACTCCGTCCATGACCTCATCGCGACGGAGAATTTTGCCCCCGGAAGACATGATTTCCGCCACCGATTTTCCATCGCGGGCCATCTCGAGAATTTCCGCCGTCAAAATGGCGACGGCTTCGGGATAATTCAGCTTCAGGCCACGCGCTTTTCGCCTGCGGGCAACGTCGGCAGCTACGTGGATCAACAAACGTTCCTGTTCCCGTGGGGTCAGGTGCACAGAATTCTCTCCTTCAGTAAGTTCTTCGGGGTGGCGAAGGAAGGCGCCCCAACAAATAGCTTTTTGCTGAGCTCCAGAAACAAAAGAGATCTTCCATGATATACAACCCGGACTCCGAGAGTCCCCGGACCAGGACGCCATCCGCGACCAGAGTTGTAGAGCCCCAGAGCGTGTTCCCGCGGCTGCGCGCATGTGAAACCTCCCTGAGCATCTGTTCCAAGGCTATCCATGTGGCACGATCTTCGTTGCTTCGGCAAATCATAAAGGAAGTGTGATAGCGGTATTTCCCCAGACGCGCCAAGGATGACAGATCGCCCTGGGAGGGATTGAAATGCACGCGGTCCGTATAAATTGGATGGCCCTGGCTGGTAATGCTGGAGTTGAGACGTAGCGAGCTATAGGCAAACAATTCACCGCTGGCCACCCTGCCAGGGGCAATAATTTCCCACCAAAACAGCGTAGCCCCGGAGTCGAGGTGTACGTTGGTCCGCTGTTCGCACCTGGCATCGCGAAACGGAATCACCGAATCGGGCAAATATTCGAGCAGAGCGCCTTTGCCGAGGTGAACTTCATTGCACAGCAGAGCATCGGCTGTGCCCTCACGAGGTCGATAGAGACGAGTCGCGCCGGTCGTAGTGATTTGCGCAGCAGTGCCTGGACCCAGATTGATTCGTAAATTCAGATGGTCGCCGCCAAAGACTCCGCCGGAAATATTGTTGATATGGACCAGGCTTTCGCCGGCGGGATTGGGAAAGGCGCGCACGACTTTCCAGGGCGGGTCCTGGCGCGCGCAATGTAGCTGGGTTGCCCCGGATGCGGCATGGAAATCGAGGTGCAAACAGGCATGCATCATCAACTGATGAAGAGCCTTGTATGCAACCCGGGATGACGCATGGAGGCCAGATCGAGCATGGGCTGTGAGAGGGAAACATGATCTACATCCGTTTCCCGCGCCGCGGCCAAGGTTTCGAGGACGCATGGCTTCAACTGCCACAGGAGCCGGGCCGCTTCGGATTGCCCCAAAGGCATAAGCCGCTGGCAGGCTGAGACTAATCCTGAAAGAGATTGATGCAGGTAGGCTGCGCTTACCTCATCATGCGGACAAGCCAGGCAATGCCCGAGGTGGCCAAAGACTACAGCGGCGTGAGCAGGACCATTCCCGTATCGGCAACGGATGGAGAAGGCTTCGATGGCCAGCGCAGCGAGCCGCTTGCCCAGGCGCAAGCTGGCTTCACGGGTTTCCCGAGCCGGCTTCATGGCGCTCAACTGCTCATTGAGTTCTTGCCATTGCCTGGCGGAAGAAACGTGATAGCCCGCATGAACAAAGACGGCGTCGAGACGACCCGCCTCCTGCAGATAGCCACGGAAGAAGGAAAAGAGCCCGGCAGCTTCCAGCCCGTTCTCGGCAACCATTGCCTCGAGGCCGAAACTGTGGGCAGCCGCTCCCACCGGGAGAGCGCTATCCGCGAGATGCAGTAGTTGCAAAAAGCGCAGTGTGCTCATGAACCATTGCCCGTCCAGTTAGTATCCACGGCAGAAGAAATCTGTCCAGCAATCAAGCGCCATACCTATTCCTTCGGTCCCTTGCGTGTTTCTTCGAGCCGGGCCGCCTGGGTCAGCAAATAGTTTTGTTCCGGGAGGCTCATCGTTTGGGCGGCGGCCGCTCGATAGTGCAGGATGGCCTTCTCAAAATCTCCCAGCCTCTCGAACAGATGGGCGCGCACGGCATGGAGCCGGTAGTGACCCGCAAGGCGTTCGTCGGTGTCCAGCGCCTTGAGCCGCTCCAGACCACGCGCCGGTCCCTGAACCATGGCGACAGCGATCGCATGGTTCAACACAACCATGGGGCTGGGCGCGACCCGTTGCAAGAGCTCGTACAACGCGAGGACCTGGGGCCAATCCGTCTCCTCCGCTTTTGCCGCCTCATCGTGAACCGCCGCAATGGCCGCCTGCAGCTGGTAGAGTCCGACACTTCCCCTGGAAAGCGCCACCGTCAGAAGAGCTGTGCCCTCGGCAATGGCGTCCCGGTTCCAGAGGCTGCGGTCCTGCTTGTCGAGCGGGATGAGTTCGCTCTCCGCCCCGGTACGCGCCAACCGCCGGGCATCGGTCAGGAGCATCAGCGCCAGAAGGCCGGCGACCTCCGGTTTTTCCGGCAGCAAAGCATGCGCGCCGCGGGTAAGCCGAATTGCCTCGTGGGCCAGGTCCAGGCGCTGCAAATGAGCACCTGCGCTGGTTACATATCCCTCATTGAAGACGAGGTACAGCACGTGGAGAACCGTGGAAAGCCGCTCGCTGCGCTCCGACGAAGTCGGTGCGCGAAACGGAATTCCCGAGACCCGGATCGTTTGCTTGGCGCGGCTAATCCTTTGCGCCATCGTGGCTTCGGGAACAAGAAACGCCTTGGCAATCTCCGCCGTGGTCAAGCCGCCGACGGCTCTCAACGTGAGCGCGATCGCCGAGGACGTGCTCAGCGCCGGATGACAGCACATGAAGAGCAGAATCAGCGTGTCCTCAGGATCCATGTCGGCCTCGATGTCTTCCACCGGCTCGATGGCCGGTTCCTCTTCTGCAATGACAGCTTCGCGCTCGCGTCGCGCAATCTCACTGCGCGCAATATCCGTCATTCGCCTCGATGCCACTCGGATCAGCCATCCGCGGGGATTTTCCGGGATGCCGTCGTTTGGCCATTGCCGGAAGGCCGCCAGCATGGCTTCCTGCGTCGCATCTTCTGCCGACGAAAAATCACGGAAACGGCGCGCGACCACGCCAAGCACCTGCGGCGCCAGTTGGCGTAGCAGGTGCTCGAACGCGACCTCCGCGGGTGGAGAGCTCATATTTTTGAGGCGCCGCCTACAGACCTAAATCGCTATGGCCACTCAACACTTGCCGGACTTCCACAGGCATGTCGCCCGGCTTTCCTCCCGGACCAGGCGCATGGGAAAGCCGCGCGGCTAATGTGTAGGCCTGCTCGGCGCTTTCCACATCGACAATCCAGTATCCGGCAAGAAATTCCTTGGATTCCGGAAACACTCCATCGGTGATTGGCTCTCCTTCGCTGCCGGCGCGCACGAGACGGGCCTCGTTGGGCCACCCTAATCCTTCAGAGGCAACGAATACCCCTGCATCATGGAGTTCCTTGCTGAAGGCCCGCATGAAGGCGACGTTGGCCTGTAGATCCTCCCTCGACCACCGGGTATATCCCTCGAAATCCGCCTTCTTTCCGTTCATCATCAGAATGTATTTCATTTTCCTAACCTCCTTTTCGCTGGGGCTGGTTCAAATGCTTGTTCCATGCGAGAAAGCCGCGTTCGCGCACTCTCTCCGCCGAGTCAATTCGCAGGATTGGGGGAATCGACGAACTGCCGTACCTCGATCGGCATATTCGTCGGGATGCCCCCAGGACCGGGCGCCGACGCAATATGGCCGGCAATCTCGTAAGCGCGCCCTGGGGTAGCGACGTCGACGATCCAGTAGCCCAGCAGAAACTCCTTCGATTCCGGGAAAATGCCATCCGTGACCGGAAGGCCGTTCTTCTCGCCGCGGACGACCTTGGCTTCTTTCGCGTCGCTCAATGCCTGCGTGGCGACAAACTCACCGGTTTCCACCAGCTCTTTCACGATGGAACCCAGGGTTTGCATATGTGTATCCCGGTCACTCTGCGCCCATCGGTGATACCCGGAAGCACCTTCTTGGGTGCTGGACATCAGCAGGATGTATTTCATGACGATTCCTCCATTCCTCGATTGGCACGGTTAAGGCTGATCCAATCACCCTTACCGGCCTTTAAAGCGCTACTGTCCTGCGCTCTCATCTGGTAGTCGGAGCAAGTGTCCTTTTCTCGACATGCCTGGCAAAAAAAAAATGCGGGCGAATTTTGTGGGCAGCGGGTCGAACTCGTAGCTTATGAGCCATGCCTGCCCGCCTGCGCAGCGGTCCGGAGCGCGCTATAAGCTTCCACCAGTTGTTGCAGCGAAAAGGCGCGATTGAGACCGCTGGGGTTGGGAAGAACCCAGATGTGAGCACCCCACATGTCCAGTTGACGTCCCCAGTCGATAGACTTGCGATGAGTAATTGCCGCGAATGCCGGCTTGCCCAGAAAAGCCACGAACCTGGGACGGTAGCACCGGATCTTCGCCTCCAGCACGGAGGCGGCCTGGTGGAATTCACGAGCCGCCAGGTCGCCGGCACGTATCGTGGCTCGGGCGACGGCCGCGGTCAAGCCGCAACGATATTGAAGAATCGAAGCATCATGCTGGGAATGAATTACGTGTGGCGTGAAACCCGATAAGTGCAGAACCTTCCAGAATCGATTGCTGTGGCTTGAGAAGTGGTGCCCGGACTGCGCGGCACTGAGCGCCGGGTTGATCCCGCAAAACAGCACGTCCAGGCGCTCCGCAATCAAATCGCCAAGCCCGTCAAGCCCACCCGAGTCCGCTGCCCTGCTGGTTGGCCATCTTCCTGTCATGGTAAAAGAAGTCCTTCCCCGAGGGTATGTGCCATCCAATTTCAAAGCAAGAAGCGGAGTGTCACGCCGTTCCGATCGATCTACTCTGAAAGTGTGATTTGGGACTGTGCTTTGGCAAGGAGGAAGCCCGATGAACAAGACTTCGGATGCCAGGAAGAATGCTGAGACGACTGTCTCCGACCCCCGATGGGCGTCGCTGTTAGCAAAGGACAAGAACTCGGATGGACGCTTTTTCTATTCGGTAAAGACAACGGGGGTCTACTGCCGGCCTTCCTGTGGAGCCCGCCCGCCACGTCCGGAGAACGTCCGGTTTTACGCCACAACGGACGAGGCCGAAGCAGCGGGATTTCGGCCCTGTAAACGCTGCCGGCCGGCCGGCTTGTCGTTGACGGCCAGGAACACTGCCAAGATCGCCAAGGCCTGCCGCGTCATCAAGAATGCCGGCCAGCCTGTCGGTCTTGAGTCGTTAGCAAAATCCGTGGGGATGAGTCCGTATCACTTCCACCGAACATTCAAAACCGTAACGGGTGTAACACCCGCCGACTACGCAAAAGCGCATCGATTCGATCGAATGCGGAAGACATTGACAGGAGGAAATACCGTGACCGAAGCAATTTATGACGCAGGCTATGGTTCGAGCAGCCGTTTCTACGAGGCGGCAGATGAAGTACTGGGGATGACGCCGTCCTCATTTAGGGAGGGTGGCGCGGGCGCGGAGATTCACTTCGCAATCGGCCAATGCTCCCTGGGAGCGATACTCGTGGCTCGAAGCAGCCGTGGAGTGTGTGCGGTTCTGATAGGGGATGATCCCGAACGCCTGGCGCGCGATCTGCAAGATCAATTCCCGAACGCAGAACTCAAGGGAGACGAAAAAGGATTCGAAGAGACGGTCGCGAAAGTCATCGGCCTGATCGAGAGCCCTTCCGTGGGCATGGACTTGCCGCTCGACATTCGAGGCACAGCCTTTCAAAGACGGGTTTGGAAGGCGCTACAGCAAATCCCCGTGGGGTCAACCGCGACCTATGCGGAGATCGCCGCGAAAATAAACATGCCGAAGGCGGTCCGAGCGGTTGCACAAGCGTGCGCGGCCAATGCCCTCGCCGTGGCTGTTCCCTGTCATCGAGTGGTCCGGAGTGACGGAAAGCTTTCCGGCTACCGCTGGGGAGTGGAACGTAAACGCGCTCTGTTGGATCGGGAGGCCCACGCAGAGTCGACGCAGCGGAGTTCCGTATGACGGATCCAGGAAGCGAGCCTCCTGCTTGTACCTCACGATGCTACGGCCACGAACGGGTCCTACTGGGGATTCATGACCTCGTACGCAGTGGGCAGGCTTTCTTTCTCCGCCTGCCCACAAGCGAAGTCTGGCTGCTGTTGGCCTCTGGGGAAATCTTCGCTTTCGGGAGCAAAGGTGTTTCGCGCATCTCCTAGGTCGGAAATAGCATACGTCATTCTGCTGCCTGAAAGTTGAGGGTTGGCCAGACGGCATTCCTTCGGGGGCTGAAGAGTGTGCGTGAGAACTCGGTCACCAGCGACCAAGGATCGGGTGCCCCATCCTTCGCGCTTT
>JBARKD010000286.1:0-11689 GCA_049800615.1 Acidobacteriaceae bacterium
CGATTTTTTCCGCAGCCTGTTCAGCCGCTGAGGGCAAGATTTTCCACCGTTTGCCAGGAAGCCAATCTCTAGTCCCCAACAGAATTGTCGTCTCGACCGGAGTGGAGAGACCTGCGCTCTGCCCTCAGCTTTGCGAATTGGGAAGAGAACCGGTGGTGAATACCTGCTCCACCTGTCCTCCGGCCACGCGATAGATCACGAACTCACGGTCGTGAGGCCGGCGCAGTTCGAAGATTAGGTCGCCACGATTGCTGGCCTTGGCGTCCACCGCATCGACTAGCCGCATTTTCGGCGTAATGTCCAGGTGATTGTCATCCGTGACAGATTTAAACAGCACCTTGGGCACGCCGTTGAAATCGGGCTGCGCAATCAAGGTTACGTATTTCGCTTTCCCCGCTTGATTCTGTGTCTGCGCCGTGTAAACCAGGGTCGCTCCTCCGCTGAAAGTAAGCTCATATGCCTTGAAGCGCTCATTGATAAACACCGGCTTGGCGGGGCTGGCGACCGCCGCCGCCTTGCGTTTCTGTGCGGCAGTCGTGGCCGTGCGAGTTCTGGCCGTCGTCTTGGGCGCCGGCGCCGGTTCGCTCGCAGCAATGGCAGCTGCGGCTGCAATCTGCATTTGCTCCTGCATCTTGGTTGCGTCCGCTGGATCCGCCCACAGGTAAACAAACGGATGGACTTCTCGATCGGAGGCGTCGGAGACTGCGATCATTTGCTCCAGATCGTTGGGCACGCCGGTCAGCTCCGCGGGCTCAACCTCGTTTTTCGGCGTCTGCTGCCCGTGCATGATGCGTGGCCGGTCAGGATCTGCCCCGCCAATCGGCGTCTCCGGCGGCGAATTATCGGCATTCGTTACGCTGTCCTTCGTGTTGATGTCCTTCGTGTTGCCGGAGCTCGTGTTGCCGGAATCCGCTCGTCTGCGTAGCGTCGGCCGGTCAGGATCGCCCGACGCCGGCTGGCTCGAGCCAGAGTTGTCTGAGCCGGACGGTGTCGATGACCCCGACGGCGTCGATGACGATGAGGGCGAACTCGCCGAAGGATTCCCGTTCGTATCCCGCCCCTTAAAATGAGGCCGGTTGTCCGCGTTGTCCGTGACCACCTGGGGCATATTCCTGCCCTGTTTTGCTTTTGGCCGCTTCGCTGGAGGCGCCATCGGCCTCCACGATCCATATCCAAACCAATAACCGTTTACGTCGCGCGCGTTGTTGATATCGAAAAGGCCGCGGGTCACTCCAGCGTCTTGCAACAAATACTCCGTCCCCGGTTCCAGGGCGAGAGGTTCGGGCTTGGCAAGATAAAGCCCTCCTGGTTGATACTGCTCTCCATCGAAGACCGAGATAGGAATGATGCGGCTGGCGCTTGGTTTCCCGATTTCCCCGGTCCACTCGAGTACCGCGATCGATCGCACCGTCGGCGCCTGCTTCTTGGTATCTTCCATGCGGCCCGGATACTGTGCCCCGGCCGACACCGTGAGTGCCAGCACCATAGCGAGGATGCGCACAGCCCTCTGCCTCATGGAATAATCTCGTTGCATCGCATCTCGTTTCCGATAAGGACTCTTCTCATGGAAGTAAACGACAAAATTGCCGATTTTGCGCTTCAAACGGACGAGGACAAGACCGTGCACCTGAAAGATTTCAGCGGCAAACCCGTGGTGCTTTTCTTTTATCCCAAGGCCGACACCCCCGGTTGCACCATTGAAGCCTGCGGTTTTCGCGACGTCTTCAAAAAGATACAGGAGGCAGGCGCCGTCGTCCTTGGCATCTCCCGCGATACGCCCAAGGCGCAGAAAAAATTCAAGGAAAAGTACAACTTGCCCTACACCCTCCTTGCAGATGTAGACGAAGCAGTCTCGAAACAGTTTGGCGTCCTCAAGGAAAAGAACATGTATGGCAAGAAAGTCATGGGCATTGAGCGCACCACTTTCCTCATTGGTCCGGACCAAAAGTTGTTGAAAATCTTCCCCAAGGTAAAACCGGAAGGACATGCCGAAGAAGTTCTTGCCACGGTCAAGGCGGCTCATGGCTAAAATCGCGGAAACCACGACGGTTCCCCGCGACTTCTACCTGGATCCCCCCGATCTGGTCTCCCAGAAACTTCTCGGGAAGCTCTTGGTCCGGGGGAAGTTGGTAGGGCGTATTGTCGAAGTGGAAGCTTATTTCGGCGAGACCGACCCCGCGTCCCATTCCTTCCCTGGAAAAACCGCAAGAAACTCCGTCTTGTTTGGCCCTCCCGGGCATGCCTACGTTTATTTCATCTACGGCATGCACTACTGCCTGAATGTTTCCTGTGAGCCGGAGGGCCGTGCAGGCGGCATTTTGTTCCGGGCCCTCGAGCCTCTGAGCGGTTTAGAGGCCATGGCGTCGGCCCGGGGACTGCCGGCGGTCCGCCCAGCGCTCTTAACATCCGGTCCTGGCCGGCTCTGCCAAGCTTTTGGCATTACCCGCGCGCGTGACAATGGGGTCGACCTTACCTCAGTGCGCTCCGACCTGCAGATTCAGGATGACGGCTTCGTGCCGGGTGATGTTCTCATCACCCCGCGCATCGGCATAACCAAGGATGCATCCCGTCTCGCCCGCTATATTCTGGAAGGAAACCCTTTTGTCTCAAAGCGTTAGGCGAACGAGTATTGATCCTGGCAGCGCCATCTCGCTAAACCAGAACATTGTCGATGAGACGGATGTTTCCTACCCGGGCCGCCACCGCCACCAGGGCGCTGCGCTCGACATCAGGCACATCTTCGAGGGTAGCTGGATCCACGATCCTGCAGTAGTCCACCTCCACCGCGGGTTCTTGGGCAAACACCCGTAAAGCCGCGGCAATCAACGCGGCGGAGTCCTTTTGCCCCTCCGCGATGAGCCCCTCAACTGCCTGCAAAGCCCGCGAAAGAACCAGCGCCTGGCGCCGCTGATTTTCGGATAGATATTCGTTTCGCGAGCTCATCGCCAGTCCCTCTGCCTCGCGCACAGTGGGGCACGCTTCCAGCTGTACGCCAAATCGCAAATCCTGCACCATCTTCCGCAGCACCGCTATTTGCGCCGCGTCCTTCTGGCCAAAAAAGGCGCGATCCGGGGTGAAGATGTTGAACAGCTTGCTTACGACCGTGGCTACCCCGCGAAAGTGACCCGGTCGCGAAGCCCCATCCAGGCGATCGCTCAGGCCGGTCACCTCGACGATACTGCTGCTCCCGGGCGGGTACATTTCCTCGACCGAAGGAACAAACACCAAGTCAGCTCCGCCCGCCTCCAGCATCTGGCAGTCCCGCTCCAGGCTTCGCGGATACTTGGCAAAATCTTCCTTGGGTCCGAATTGTGCCGGATTTACGAAGATCGAAACCGCGACCACATCGCAGCTTGCTCGCGCCGCGCGCACCAGGGAAATGTGGCCCTCATGCAGAGCCCCCATCGTGGGCACTAACCCCAGGGTCTTAACACCTCCGCGCAGCCTTGCGCACTCCCTCCGGACTTCAGCGACTGTCCTGACAACCAGCATCCGTTAGGCCTTGCGCCGCCCTGCGCCCTCCTCCAAGAGTAGTTCTGCCATCGCTTCTTTCCCCAGGTGATAGCTCTCTTCGTCGGCCGGGAACTGGTGCCCTTCCACGTCGTTCCGATAGCGGCTCACGGCATCGGAGATAAGCGCGGCGGCATCGCCATAGCGGCGCACGAATTTTGCCGGAGTAGAGAACGACATATTGATGAGGTCATGCAGTACCAGGATCTGACCATCGCAGTGCGGGCCTGCCCCGATCCCGATCGCCGGAATGTGGAGAGCCGCCGTGATCCGCTGTGCCACCTCGGTGGGAATACCCTCCAGGACTATCGCAAAAGCACCTGCGGCCTCCATTGCCATCGCGTCCTTAATCAGGTGATGGATGGATGTGAGGGATTTTCCCTGAACCCGGTAGCCGCTCATGCGATGGACAGATTGTGGCGTCAGCCCCAAATGCGCCATCACTGGAATCTCTGCGTCGGTGAGCCGCCTCACCAGATCCAGCCGGCTCGCTCCGCCTTCGATCTTGACCGCCTGTGCGCCCGCTTCCTTCAAAAATCGGGTTGCGTTGGCGATTCCCTCCGCCGTCGAAACCTGGTACGAGCCAAAAGGCATGTCTGCCACCACCATGGCGCGGCTGACCGCACGGCGAACCGCGCGCGTATGCAGCAGCATCTCCTCCATGGTCACCGGGAGAGTATTTTCATAGCCCATCACCACCATGGCCAGGGAATCGCCCACCAGAATCAAATCGACTCCGGCCTCGTCCACCAGGCGTGCTGTGGCATAGTCATAGGCCGTCAGCGCCACGATCGGTGTGCCGTGCGACTTTTTATCTTGAAGGGTTTGTATGGTTACCCGGGTGGGCCGGGAAGCGTGCGCAGAAGAGTCCGCGGTGCGGAAATGCGTGAGACTCATGGAAACTCCAGTGCAGCTCCTATAAGGGATGCTGCCCGATCACTACCGCAGGCGAGTATACGCCGTCGCATGTACGACCGGCAAAGCATGCCTCACGGTGCCGGCGGCCGGAAGTACTGTTTCCCCTTGACCGGTTGGGTCAGCCGCTTGAGCAACTCTTCTAAGTCCTGGGCGCGATTCACAAAGTCGATTTCCGATGTATCCACCACCAGCAGGTCGCTGGCGGTGTAATGGAAGAAGAAGTGTTCGTAAGCTTTGGCCACCTGTTCGATGTATTCATCGCTGATCGCCTGTTCTTCCGTGATTCCCTTACGCTTGAGGCGCTGTTTCAGCACTTCGGGCGAAGCGTGCAGATAGATCACCAGGTCCGGTGCCGGCACTTCACTCCGAAAGATTTGGTAGAAGCGGTTGTACAGGGCCAGCTCTGCATCGCTTAAGTTTATGTAAGCAAAAAGCTTATCTTTTTCGAAAAGATAATCGGCCACGATCGGCCAAGGCTCGCTGCCGGCCAGGTTCATGGCTGCTTGCCGCATTTGGTCGTACCGTTCCACCAGGAACCACATCTGTGTGGGCAGCGCCATTCCGCTCAATTCCTGGTAGAAACGGTTCAGGAACGGATTGCTCTCGGGTTCAACCATCAGGCGCGCGTGCAGAGTTTCCGCTAAAATGCGGGCCAGCGTCGACTTGCCGACACGAATCGGCCCTTCGACCGCGATAAATCTGGGAGACTCCACCGGTTCTGTCATGCGGGAAAAACCGAAGATAACACAGTTAAACTCAGCAGGTATGCTTCCAGGGCTGCTTTCCGCAGGGGTATTCGCCGGCTTGGCAGGCGGCGCCTATCTTTATGCCGGACTCTTCCCAACCTCTCAGCTGTTCGGCTCTACCCTCCTGAGCGGATCCAATCGCCACGAGATCGCGTTGACTTTCGATGATGGCCCAAACGACCCGTATACCGGGCAATTGCTGGACTTGCTGGCTCGTCATCAGGTGCGCGCTATCTTCTTTTTGGTCGGCAACTATGTTCGCCGGCGGCCGGACATTGCCCGTGCCATTCGCCAGGCCGGCCATTTAATCGGGAACCACACCATGAGCCATCCCTCGCTCATGTGGGAGCGGCCCTCGAAGGTCCGGGAGGAATTGGCTGGATGCAACGCCACAATCGAAGATGCAATTGGAGAAAGGGTGGAGTGGTTCCGTCCGCCGTTCGGAGCCCGCCGTCCCGATGTCCTGAGCCAGGCGAGGGAGATGGGTCTGACGCCTGTCATGTGGAATGTGACGGCACACGACTGGGACGCGACGGACTCTCATGCCCTCGCGGCGCGAGTCCGGCGGGGAATTGAAGACAATCAGCGCCACGGCCGAGGCAGCAACATCCTTTTGCACGATGGAGGTCATCTCCACTTTGGAACCGACCGCTCCGTGACCTTGAAGACGACCGCCATGCTGCTCGATTCATGGTCCGGCACGGATTTTCGCCTGGTAAGCCTAGATACCTGGCGCTGAGAACCCCTCGGCCGGGCTTAGCGCAGTGGAGAGATCTGCGGTTTCTCCACTGCGTTCTTGGCTTGAAGGGGCGGGGCTTCAGCCCCGCCGTCAAATCGAACAGCAGAGCGGCTTCAGCCGCTGAGGTGGGGGTTTTTCCACCCCTGGCGGGAGCGATTCGAGAGAGGAACGAACGATGACGCTACAGTCGGTTCAGCAACAAAATTGTCGTCTCGACCGTAGCGTAGTGGAGAGATCTGAGGTTTCTCCACCGGGCTCTTCCATCGGTTTGCCAGGAGGACAACACTTGGTTCCCCCAACAAAATTGTCATCCCGACCGCAGCGTACCCGGATTTCCTGTCACGCTGCACCGGACACGTCCACGTGTGCGCCTTTCCGTTAAAGAAAGGCGCATGAAGCTCGCCAACGCCGCCAACCTCAACAGGAAATCCGGGGGAGCGCAGTGGAGGGACCTGCTGTTTTACAGATTCGCAACGCTTTCCAGGAAGAGGAAGACAAAACTACCCCCTGGCACTCCCCGCATGGATCGAGGCGAATGCCTTTCGAGCGGCACCGACCGTATAGGCAATATCCGCCTCAGTGAGCGCGGTGCTGAGAAATGCGGCCTCGAACTGTGACGGCGGCAGCCATACTCCCTGGTCCAGCATCGCCCGATGAAATTGCCCGAATGCCTCGGTGTCCGAAAGGGTAGCCGCGGTAAAGTCGTGTACCGGTGAACCGGCGAAAAACCACGTCACCATCGAGCCGGCGCGGTTTGTCTGCACTGCCACGCCCGCATCCCTGGCAGCGGATGCAATCCCCTGTGCCACCGCCTCCGTCCTCTCCTCCAGCCCCGGATAAACCTCGTCTTTATGCTCATGCAAATACTTGAGAGTTGCCTTTCCTGCCGCCATCGCCAGGGGATTGCCGCTTAGTGTCCCCGCCTGGTAGACCGATCCCAGCGGCGCCAGCATATCCATCATTTTGGCTTTGCCGCCAAACGCGGCGCAGGGCAAGCCGCCCCCGATGATCTTTCCCAGGCATGTCAAGTCCGGGTCGATGCCGAACACCTCCTGGGCTCCGCCCAGCGCCAGTCGGAAGCCAGTCATCACCTCATCGAAAATCAATACGCTGCCGGTCTGCGCTGTGATCCGCCGCAGCCCTTCCAGGTACCCCTCTAGCGGCGGCACGCAACCCATATTGCCCACCACTGGTTCCACAATTACGCATGCAATCTCGTCCGGATGTTTGGCAAACGCCTCCTCGACCGCATCCAGATTGTTAAACGGCAAGGGAAGCGTCCAGTGCGCAATCTCCTGCGGAACTCCCGCCGAACCCGCCAGCCCGAACGTAGCCAGCCCCGACCCGGCCTTCACCAGCAGCCCGTCCGAATGCCCGTGATAGCAGCCTTCGAATTTGATGACGTACTTACGCTCGGTAAACGCGCGCGCCACCCGGATGGCCGACATCGTCGCTTCCGTTCCGGAGTTCACAAATCGTAGCTTCTCTAGCCCAGGCATGGCCGCAACCACCAGTTCCGCCAGGTCGGCCTCGGCGGCCGTCGAGGCTCCGAAGCTCGTGCCCTTGGCTGCCGCCTGTTGCACCGCCTCCACCACCACCCGGTGGGCATGGCCTAAGATCATCGGCCCCCAGGATCCGAAGTAATCCAGGTAGCGGTTGCCATCGGCGTCCCAAAGGTAGGCGCCTTCCGCCCTCTCCAGAAAAGGTGGGTCCCCGCCCACCGCGCGGAACGCGCGCACCGGTGAATCAACGCCGCCGGGCAGGTAACGCTCGGCGCGCCGCTGTAACTCTCTCGAACGGCTCAACTCTCTGCTCACGGACTTCAGTATAGATTCTTGTTGCTCGAGGGGTACGGGCCCCGAGCCCGTTGGCGATGCTAAACTGGCTATTCCCGGTGTGTTGCCATCCCATCGAAGCCCTGACTCGGACCACACTTGCCTGAAGAAAAAAAATCGAATAAGCCATCCCTCACTTACGCCTCCGCCGGCGTCGATATCTCACAAGGCGACCGCACCAAGCAGCGCATAAAGTACCTCGCCCAAAAAACCTTCAACAAGCAGGTAATGGGCGAAATTGGCGGTTTCGGTGGTCTCTTTCGCCTCGACACTTCCAAGTGCGCCAACCCGATTCTGGTTTCCAGCGCCGACGGTGTCGGCACCAAGCTAAAGATCGCCTTTGCCATGGGCATGCACCACACCGTGGGCGCCGACCTGGTCAATCACTGCGTGAATGACATCGCTGTTCAGGGGGCAACCCCGCTCTTCTTTCTCGACTACCTGGCCATTGGGCAACTCGCCGACGAGGTCGCGCAAAATGTAGTCAGTGGAGTAGCCGATGCCTGTCGCGCCAACGGCTGCGCCCTCATCGGAGGAGAAACCGCCCAGATGCCCGGTTTCTATGCCGATGGCGAGTATGATCTTGCCGGCTTCATCGTCGGGGTTGTCGACAAGGAAAAACTCGTTACCGGCAGCAAAATCCAACCCGGCGACGTGCTCATTGGTTTCCCTTCCACCGGGTTGCACACCAATGGCTATTCCCTTGCCCGCAAATTGTTCTTCGAGATAGCCGGCTACTCACCCAACCAGTACGTGAACGAGTTGAAAGATAAAGCCGGCGCGGCCCTGATGAAGGTTCATCGCAGCTACCTGCCTGTTATCAGGAAACTCACCGCGGCCGACCTCGTCGTGGGCATGGCTCACATTACCGGCGGGGGTATTACAGAGAATCTGCCCCGTATTCTCCCCAAGACCATCAGCGCCGTGGTCGAGACAGGAGCCTGGGTGCCCCCTCCCATCTTTGTTCACCTGCAACAGTTGGGCGGCGTCGAGCCCGAGGAGATGCTGCGCACCTTCAATATGGGAATAGGGCTGATCGCTGTCATCCCCGCCGACAAGTTCCGCCGCGCGAAATCGATGCTCGACCGCGCGGGGGAAAAATTCTGCCTCATCGGCCGCACCGTCAAGGGAGACCGCAAGGTGCTATACACATGACCACGCGCCGCCTGGGCATTCTGCTCTCCGGGCGTGGATCAAACTTTCTTGCCATCGGCGACGCCATCTCTCAGGGACGAATCTCCAACGCCGAAATCGCAGTAGTGATCTCCAATCGCCGCGATGCTGCGGGATTCGAAGCTGCACAGCGCCAGGGGCTTCCCGCCCTGGTCATCGAGTCCACAGGCCGTCCACGGGCCGAACACGATGCCGAAATCATCGCGAGTCTCCGCACCCACCAGGTAGATCTGGTCTGTCTTGCCGGCTATATGCGCTTGCTTTCTCCGGACTTCGTCCGCGCCTATCCCCAACGCGTTCTCAATATTCACCCCTCGCTGCTGCCCGCCTTCCCAGGCCTGGACGCGCAGCGCCAGGCCCTTGAATATGGCGTAGGGGTCTCCGGCTGCACTGTGCATTTCGTTGATGAGGAGTTGGACCACGGCGTCATCGTGCTCCAAAAAACCGTCGCCGTACTGCCCGAGGACGATGCCCATACCCTCGCTGCCCGCATCCTGGTGCAGGAGCACATCGCCTATGCTGAGGCCATTGAGCGCGTGCTTTCCGGAAGGTATCGCGTCATCGGACGCCGCTTCCTGCTTCAGGCCGAAACCGAGTGAGCCTCGCCCAGCATTAATTTCGCCGTCATTCTCCGCGATCCGCGGAAGAACGTCACCGTGACTGTATCGCCCGCTTGGTGCCGGTCCATGATTTCCGAAATGTCTTGCGGGCTCGTGACCCGGTCATTATCGATGCCCACAATGAAGTCGCCGCCCAGGTAAATTGGCGTATTGCCCACGTAAGCCTCCTGGTTGCCGCCCCTTAAGCCCGCCCGCTCGGCCGCCCCGCCGGCCACGACTTTCTGAATCAGCACCCCATTATCCGCCGGAAGTCCCATCTGCTCGGCAAGATCCGCTCCGATGGCCAGGGAAGCGATGCCCAGGGAGGGCCGCCGCACACGGCCGTACTTCGCGTAATCCGATAGGACTGCCTTAATCGTATCCACAGGTATGGCAAAACCAATGCCTGAATTCTGTTCCGCCCCACCCGTGGCAATTAACGTGTTCATCCCGATCACCTCACCCCGGGAATTGAGCAGCGGACCGCCTGAGTTTCCCGGATTGATCGCCGCATCAGTCTGAAGCGCCTTGTCGATGGTTGGCCCGTCGGGCTCCTGAACCGACCGTATGGAGCTGATGATGCCGGTCGTCATCGTTCCGTTCAGTCCAAAAGGATTGCCAATGGCGTACACGTTCTGCCCCACCTGTAATTCGGATGATTGGGAAAGGATCGCGGGTGAGAGATCCTGGGCTTTGATCTGCAGCAGCGCCAGATCGTGCGACCGGTCCTGCAGGATGACCTGCGCCTTGTACTTGTGCTTGTCGCTGGTCGTCACCTCGACGTTTTGCGCATTCTGAATTACGTGGTAGTTGGTGAGGATGCGACCGTCCTTGGTGAGTACGAAACCCGAGCCTTGTCCCTCCTGCGGGACAACCCCGTAGAAGAAGTCGAATTTCAAAGCCGATGAGGTAACGTTCACCACCGTGGGCAGCGCCTTCTTATAAACTGCGATACGGTTCGCTTCTTCGGGGGTATACGCCGGCTGCGCATCCGCCTCCATCAGGTGCATCGGGGACTGATGCCATAGACCCGCCAGCGGAGCCTCCGGCAGGCCGCGAAACCCGCTGTATGAGGTCAAATAGACAAAACCGCCGACAAACAAAATCACCAGGATGAAAAGCCGAATCTTCATAAAGAGCTGACATCTATTACATCATTTCGTTCCCGGAAACGCGCATCGCTCGAGGAATAGAACTGGTCTAGCAGGCTTCCTTCGTTAACGGTTATCCCGCCAGGCGCACCAGTTCGCGATAGATTCTCTCCACCGCCATCCCCGTATGCTTCAGAGAACCCGAATTGTCGATCACATACGCGCATCGCGGAATTTTTTCCTGGTCCGGAATCTGCGCTGCCAGCCGTGCCCGCGCGTCCTCCTCGGCGCCCGGTTTCTTCCCGTTACGCGCGACAAACCGGGCTATCTTGGTCTCATCCGGCACGGTCACCAGGATCACTCTGTCGAATCGCTGTAACCAGCCCGGCGCAGTGCCCCACCGTTCTACTTCGAAGATGAGCGCCGACTCCACAATCGCCACCCGCTTCGGATCGGCCGCGAACACCTCTCGCATCCAATCCTCTTCCGCCGCAATCACCGCGGGATGCACGATGCGATTCAGCGCGTCGGCCTGATTCTGCTGAAAGGCCAGTTTCGCCAGGGCGTTGCGGTCCAGCGAGCCGTCCTCACGAACCACTCCCGAACCAAACGCCTCCACGATCGCGGCGTACACCGCCTGTCCAGGCTGCATGAGCTGGCGGCCAAGGTGGTCAGCAGAGATCACCGCCGCGCCCAAGCCCTCGAACATCGTGGCTACCGTGGTCTTTCCGCTTCCTAGTCCCCCTGTCAATCCAACCCGCAGCATGCTTTAAGCCGGCATCCCGCGCCGCAGCTTGGCTGCGCGGACCGTGTTGGCCATCAGCATGGCAATGGTGAGCGGGCCCACTCCGCCGGGCACCGGCGTATACGCCCCCGCCAGCTTGTAGGCTGCGGGCAGCACATCCCCCACAATCGTGGAGCCCTTCGCAAGAAACGATTCTTCTCGACGTTCATCCCCGGCGAAGTAGCGCTCGAACTCAGCCCGGTCCGTCACCCGGTTGATGCCGGCATCCACAATCGTCGCTCCCGGCTTCACCATCTCCTCGGTCACCAGCGCCGGCCTGCCGATGGCCACGAC
>JBARKD010000287.1:0-2355 GCA_049800615.1 Acidobacteriaceae bacterium
GTATTTACACGACGCCGTCCGCTAATTTCATACGCCAAGAAATGCTGGCATCAAAGGCCATGGGACTGAACCTGCTGCGCTGCCATATCAAGGTGCCCGATCCGCGTTATCTGGAAGCTGCTGACGAGACCGGCATGCTGGTGTGGTATGAGATCCCGGTCTGGAATGATGCCCACCGCTGGACAGCGCAAGCAGCCCAACGCGGCGTCGATACTTTTCGAGCGGAAGTGGAACGGGATTGGAACCATCCCTCCATCGTGATTCAGAGCATCATGAACGAGCAGTGGGGGATGGACCCGGCACAGGCAGATCAGCGCGCGTGGCTGCTCAAGAGTTTCCATGATTTCAAGCAGCTCACGGCGCCGCTGGGCCGATTGATCACCGACAACAGCGCCTGCTGCAAAGGCTTCCACCTGCAATCGGATTTTGCCGATTTTCATATGTATTACTCCATTCCTGACCACGCAGAAACATGGGCAGGATGGGTACAGGAGTATGCCGGTCGGCCGAAATGGCTCTACAGCCCTTATGGCGATGCAACCACCACCGGCCAGGAGCCGCTGCTGGTATCGGAATTCGGCAATTGGGGCCTACCCCAACTGCCGCCTCGCGATCAGTTGCCCTGGTGGTTCCCGCGCGACTTTGAAGGGCGCGAACTCACGCGCGCGGCGGGCGTCTTCGATCGCCTGCACGCTTACGCCTTGGACCGCATGTATCCCGATTACGACGCACTCGCCCTGGCGACAGAGAAGCATGAGTACCTGGCGCTCAAGTATGAAATTGAGCAGATGCGGCAGCGAAACCCTATCCAGGGTTATGTCGTCACCGAGCTCACGGATGCCAACTGGGAAGCGAACGGCCTGATGACCATGTGGCGCCGGCCCAAGACCTTTGCCGAAGAGTTGGGAAAGCTGCAGCAGGACGACCTGGTGATGGCCAACTTTGCGAACCACAACTTCGCTGCCGGAGCAACGGTGGAAGTGCCGCTCGTCGTGTCGCATTATTCGACTGCTTCGTTGGATGGTGCGACGATCGCGTGGCAGACCTCCGACGGACAGTCCGGAACGATGGCGTTAGGCAAGGCGCCAGGCGAGGGCGAGGTCGCTTCAGAAGGGACTCTCCAATTCAAAGCCGCGTCGGTAAATACGCCGACCCCGGAGTTTCTTCGTCTGCAACTGACCAGCGCTGCAGGTGGGACGCTGACGGAGAATCGCTATCGCTATGCGGCGTATCCTCAACCCCTGCCACCCCCCGGGGTCACAGTAACTATTGACGATCCGCGGAACCAGCTGCAGAATTTGCGCTCGGCACTTTTAGCCAGGGGTATCGCGGTCATCGAGGGGAACGCTGATGCCAGCGGGAAAGCAGTGTGGCTCTCTTCCCAGATGGATGACGCAACCACTGCGAGGCTCAATCAGGGTGGGACCGTACTGCTTCTCGCCGCAGACGCGGGAGCCATGCCGTTCGCGAAGCCATTTTCTATTGTGCCTCGCGCAGGGTCTGACCTGACCGGAGATTGGGTCAGCAACTTCAACTGGGTTTTTTCATCCAGCCCGGTCTGGAAGCCCCTTTCCCCCGTGATCGATGGCTCGATTCTCGGCTGGGAGGCAGCTTCGGTCACCCCGGGTTTTGTGATCGCCGGATTGCGAGCAGAGGATTCCAAAAACGTGCTTGCAGGTGTCTTCTATGGCTGGCTGAACTCTAATCGCGCTTACCTCGTGGAACAAAGCGAGGGTCCGGGCCGTATGTTCTTGACGACCTTCCGATTTCAGGGTTACGGTCAGGATCCGTTTGCCACCGTGCTTTTGGATCAAATACTCAGGACGGCCGCTGCTGCATCTATGTAAGAGCCGGCTATTGTCTCATTTTTCTGAAGGGTACGGCCTTCAGGCCGTACGTAAACGCTTTGCAATGAATCCGGCTTTAGCCGCTGAGGGACAATCTCCCTCGAGCAGCTCTTTTCCGCAGTCTGCTAGAGCCTGTTATTAATAGAGGGGCAGCGAAGCAAGCGCAAGTGAGCACGAAATTGACAATGGGCTCTTCCGACGATTTATCAACATCCTCTTCCGCAACAGGTGAACCCGCCGTGCGTTGCGCGGCGCCGGGCCGCGTGAACTTGATTGGCGAGCACACCGACTATAGCGGCGGGTTCGTCATGCCGGTGGCCATCGACTTTCGCACCATCGCAACCATCCGCCCACGGAGTGATAGGCGGATTCTGTTGTACTCGGAAAATATGGGCGAACAGGTTTGGTATGCCGCGGAACCGCTGCCTACGAAGGCCCGGCAGCACTGGAGCGACTACCCGATGGGGGTTGCCTGGAGCCTGGCGCAGAAGGGCGTGCGTGTCGGCGG
>JBARKD010000288.1:0-6411 GCA_049800615.1 Acidobacteriaceae bacterium
GCGCGCTGTACGCTACGATTTTGAGTGCGGAAACAAATATGGCTATCAAGAAGAAATCGCTCACCGGTGCCACTTCGGCAAATGTGAAGCAAGGTGGTGGAAGCAGAAGCAAAAAGGACGCCAAGCCTGCGGAAACGCCGAAGCTGATCGCAGCGAAAAAGCTTGCCATGACCAAGCTGGCAACAGCAAAGCTTTCGACGGCGCGGCTGGCGTTCAAGCCGCCACACAAATAGGGTCAATCTGCCAGGGGTTCAATCTGCCTTTGTAGCGGCGAAGACTACAGTGACGGTCTTCGCCGTTTTTGTTTTTACCAGAAGTGAGTATGCACGATGTTGGCGAAACGCTGCGCCATTCGTTCCGCCAAGCTGCGTCGCCGTCCGAAGATCTTAGCCTGACCGCTCATGCCGGGCTCGAGATCAGGTCGGCCTCCGCCCAACGGAATGCGCGTGGTGTAGAACGAGGGCGTGCCTATCCCCTTGAATTGCTGGTCAGCAAGAATGCCGGCCGGCAACGGCCGGGCCGCTCCCTCCAATGTCCCCAGGCGGAGCCGAATCTCGGAGAAATCCGAAGGTAACTGGAGGGAGACAGGCTCGCCAATACGAATCCGATCCATCTCCGAAACCGGCACATACACTCTTGCCACGAGTTCAGAGGGATCGATGATCGTTAGCAGGATCTCCCCACCCGCTACATCGCGATTTACAAGGTTTTCCGGGTTACTGGTGGTGACCACGCCTGCCATAGGCGCTCGCACGGCGAGTTCCTCATCCTCTTCCCGTGCAATCGCGCTGCCTTCCCGCGCCGCCTGCTCCGCGGAGAGAGCCGGGCCCAATCCGGCGTGCTGCAGCTCCGCGGAAAAAACCTGTGCCTGGGAGAGAACCGCGTTGGCTGCCGCCGCATCCCGATCGCCGGCTTCGCTTAGGCTCTGTAGCCTGGCCATCACCTGGCCCGGGGCCACCTTGTCGCCTTCTTTCACATAGACCGCCAGGATTTTTCCCGGCACACCGGCATGCACCTGCCGGCTTTCCCGTGACTCAATCACGAAATACGCATCCAGGCGTTCACGCATGAGAGGAACGAAAAGAAGCGCAAGCACAATCGCGCCACTCAATGCCCGCGGCGGCGTGAGGCGAAAAGCCCCTTGCTCCACCCGGGCGCGATAGAAGCGCCGCAGGAAATCGCGCAGCGAGCGCAGCCTGGATTGAAAAATGAAGAAGGCCAGCACAGCCGCGGGCAAAAGAGCCAGTTCGGCGAACCATTTGGAAAGTACGTTATAGCTGAAGAGCACAAACAGCCACAGCAGCAAGTAGCTATAAGCGCCGGACGCAAGTGCGTAAAGCACGAACAAGGGTACACGCCGGCGGGAAACCACCGGCACATCCACGGGAAGGCGGAAAATATTGCGCTGAACCCATCCCGTCAGGAACGCCGTCGAGCGTTCTTTGAGGTCGGGAACGCGCACCCATTCCGTGAAGAAGTAGTAGCCGTCGAGTTTAATCAGCGGATTGAGGTTAATGACCGCCACGGCAATTCCGGTGAGCAGGATCAGCTTGTAGCAGAAATCATGCAGCCACTCACCCGGTTGCGTGCTGGTCCACACCAGAACGGCCGCACTGCACACGATCATCTCCACCCATATGCCCGCGATGATCGTCGCCATCCGCTGCAGCCGGCTGGCGGAAACCCAGGACTCGGTCACATCCACGTAGAACGCCGGGGTGAGATACAAAAACATCAAACCCATACTGTGAACCTCGCCGCCATAGTGCTTGCACGTGAGTCCATGCGCGCTTTCGTGGATGAAACCAATGACCAGGAGCATCCACCAGAATTCCACCAGGTCGGAAATGGTCTTCCTGGTGAAGTCATAGTAGACGGGAATGTCCGGCCCAATGACATTCCACTTGACGACAAAGACGACCGCTTCGAAGACAAACAGCAACACCGCGCACAGGACCATCCAGCGGTTGTAAGCGTATTTCCCGATCTTCTCATCGAGCAGGGTGAGGTATCGATCGGGATCCCAGGCGGAAAACTGGATGTGCGCCACGTTGAAGCTGGAACCGCCGTGCGCCCGCCGGCTGCGTTGTGCCGCCAGCTTTTCCGTCATGGCTATGTTTTTTTCCTGGGGATCCTTGTACCAGAAGCCGCCCTCATCCATATTCTCGGCGAACGTCCGGGCTTCGCCCGCCTGGAGAGGAATGCCGGTTTCGCCTTCGAAGGCGGCAGCTATTTCCTCGTAGGTGCGGTTGCCGTCGAACAAGCGCGCTAATTGCCACTGTGTCGGTTTCATACGCAGCAGGTTGGCCGTGCTGCGCTGGTAAACGGCGACGATGGGCTCGCCGTCATTTACGTCCTCGCGGATGATCAGTTCGGGATCCACCCGGGGCGGCTTGTCCCGCGATATGCGGTTGCGCGGAATCTCCGGAAGCGCCGCTTCGAGCGCCTCACTGAGGTTCATTGCGGGCTCAACTCGATCTGCATCGACATGCCCGGCTTGAGTAACGGAGAAGGCTTCTCCAGCGTGCCGATAACCTCCAGGCTGCCGCTGGCCGGGTCGACCACCGGGCTGACCCTGAAGACTCGCGCAGCCTGCTTCAGAAGAGGATAGTCGGCAGTGCTGAGTTCCAGTCTGGCTCCCGGGGGAAAGGAAGCCATGAGGGATTCGGGCACGGTGAAAACGATGCGCAGTGGGGCCTGGGCCGTGATCCAGAACAACGCGTCGCCCTTTTTGACTGCCTGCGCTTCGTGTACGGAGCGGCGCCCCACAACACCGTCGAAAGGGGCCGTTACCCGAGTCTGGGCCATTTCCATCTCCGCCGCTCGCAACTCCGCCTCCGCGCCAATTTGCTCAGCCTTATAACGAGCCACCTCGCTGGTGGTTTCGCTGAGCTTGTATTTCACATGCTCCCAATCCTCCTCATCGAGGATTTTTTCCGCTCGCATGGCATCGGCGCGGTGCAGATCGGCCTCATTGCTGTTCCGCTCCGCCTCCCAGGCCTGCACCTGGGCACGCAGCGAATCCAACTTCGCGGCCTTTTCCGCCCGTGCCGCTTCGAGAGCACGATCATCCAGTAGCGCCAGCACATCACCCGCGCGCACATGGTCGCCGATCTCCACCTTGACCATGGTGACGCGGCCATCGCGCATCGCGGCCACATCCGCTTGTTTCTCCACCACCAGTGGACCCGTCGTGGTGAAAGTCTTCCCGTCCTCTTTGGGCATCGATGGGGAAGCAACGGGAGGGGGCGCGTCCGGGGCTGCCGGCGAGGAGGCCAGAACCCGGGAAGGAGCCGAGGCCATCGGGGCCTGGTTACAGCCGAAACAGCATAGGGTTGCCACGGCCATCGAAAGCATGCGCGGCCCCATTCCTACCAACCGATCCAATCCCATAGTTTTTCCCATAGCCACAAGGCCGGCGTGCGCAGCAAAACAAATCCTGCCGGCCGGTAACCAGCAAAGATTTTCGCTCGCCCATCCATGCCCGTCCGTAATTCTCCGTTCCCATTGGGTAGCAATACATGAGCGTAAAAGACGCGGCTGTTTCCCTCCGCCTGGGCCTCGGGGCTGACGCTGAATACCTGCCCATGCCTTGTCTCCGCCGGAAAACTATCGAGCTTGATGGCCACCTGCTGTCCCGGCTTGATCAGGTAGGCATCCTGTTGATCGACGCCAATATGAATGCGCGCAGTGCTCAGGTCCAGCACCTCGGCGAATGCTGCGCCGGCATCCAGGTGTTCTCCGATTGCATTCTGCAGATTCGGCGTCATCACCACGCCGTCAATGGGTGAGCGTAGCTGGCCGTTGGCAATACGTAACCGCGCCCGCTCCATTTCCGCGCGCAGCAAGTCGGCCTGCGTGCGATCTTCCCCGGCCAAGGCGGAGTGCCTCGCCAGGTCGCCCTGCATGGCCAGCATAGCCGCGTCGTATTTTGCCCGCGCCGCGGCCAACTGATTGCGCCATGCCCAGTCGTCCATCGCCGCCACAACTTCGCCCCGGCGCACATGCTGGCCTTCGCGAGCGTACACCTGGGCAATGTTTCCTTCGACCGGAGCGGCCAGCGTGACGATAGACTCCGGCGCCACCACCGCTGTGCCGCCGATGCGCAGCGGCAAGGGGCAGAAGATAAGCAACAAAATCGCCGCCGCGATGCCGCCCAGAATGACTCCCTGGCGCTTGCGTTCACTACGCAAAAAAGCCTGCTTGCGCTGGAAAACCGGTGCGAGCAGGTTGATGAGCGGCACTTCCCGGTAGAGCAAGGCATTGCGGATCGCCACCGTGGTTTGCCCGGCCAGGACCTTGATCATCTCGATGTGGGCCTGATCCAGAAAATCCGCATCGCTGCTCTCATAAAGCAGCAGACCCACACGGCCCTCGTCATCGGAGAGTGGCAGCGCATACAAGGCGCGGTAGCCGCTGGCTGCAAAATGCTTGCCGACCGCTGCGCTCGCTTTCGCATCCTCGGTCTCCGGCTCCTCTCCATGTTGGCGGACGAGAAGCTGCCGGTCATAGCCCGAGAGCCATTGCAGCAGCTCCCGCAGGCGCTCGACTTGTGCGTCGCCAACGGAGATGTTTTCCATTCCGGAAATCGCCTTCAACTGCAGCCGGCCGCGATGGTCGAGCGCGATCGAGCAGCGTTCGAAAGGCAACACCGCTTGCGGATTGTTGACGATGATCCGCAGCAGGCGATCCAGGCGAAGCGTGGAAGTAATTTCCGAACTCACCTGCACCAGCGCCTGGAGAATCTCCAGCTTCTTCTCGGCGTACATGAGGCTGGCGTTTTTGAGCGCGCTCGCAACCGTCTCTGAAATGGTCTCCATGAAGAACAGATCATCTTCGTTGAAGGGACCGCTTCCCGCCTTGTTAACCGCCTCGAGGACGCCCAATTCGCTGTCGCCACCGTCCGCTGCATGCTCGATCAGAGGCACCAGCAACGCGCTGGTAATTGGCTGTCCGGCGCCGCCACGCGCATTGCGAATCGCCAATCTCGAGTCCTCGGGATCGCTGATCAGCAGCGGAACACCCTCTTCCGCCATGTCCGCCACATAGCCCTCTCCCACCTCTTCGACCGTCCCGGCTTGGGCGGTTGCGTCCTCTCCCCAGGATGAGACGATCCGCAGGCGGCTGCCATCGAACAGCCACAGGTGAATGGCCTGGCAAGGCAGCATCCCCGCCACCTTGTCCGGAATCAGCTCTAACAAAGGCTCGAAATCCAGGGTTTCGTTGAGTGATTTTTCCAGGTCGTAAAGTTGCGTCAGGCGGTGGATAGAGTCGAGCAGATTTTGCCGTTGCTGTTCGTACTGCTCGGCCGAACCCAGGGCGGTCGCGGCGACCTCCGCCAATCCTTTCAACGGCTGCAGCGCGTCCTCGGTCAGGGCGTCCGCAAAGCTGACAATCTCGAAGGCGCCGGCCAGTTCTCCCTCTCGTAACAACGGTAGATAACCAATGGACCGGACGGTACGAAGAACATGTATGTGAGCGTAGTCTTCCCGGGCCAACTGGCTGGCGGAATACACAACCGGCTGCGGCGACCGGAGCAGGGCAGCGAACAATGGGGCATCGGCGGGAATGGACTGTCCGCCGCCGGAGACTTCGTCAGACGCTCCCAGGGCAACCCAGGACGCCGAGGTGGTTGTCGTGCGCAGACCGTAAAGCACGCAAGCGCTGCCCGGCAGAACCTGGCGCACAGCATTGGCCAGGACTTCAGCGCGCGCGCCGACCTCTTGCAACCCTAGCAGTGACTGGGCGAGTTCCAGGAAATATTGACTGCCCAGCCGAGGGCCGGTTTGAATAGTCATTGCCAGCTTGACGTTTGGGGAAGGACAACTTGATTGGTAATCTGGTCGGAGACTAGCAAGCGGCCCGTGGCGTGTAAAGGAAAATTCTCGTCCGTGGAGAGTCCGACGTGGATCTCGATATTCGACATACCGGAAGTATCTGCTACCTGAAGCTGAAGGGCCCGCTCAAATACGGAGAGGGTGTGAAGCAGCTCGATCAGGCGGTCGAAAGCGCCTTGACCAGCGGCCACATCCATCTGCTGCTGGATCTTTCCGAGATGCCCTACATCGACTCCAGCGGGATTGGAGCGATCGTAGATGCTCTGCGCCAGGCCAAAAAGGCAGGTGGTGACGCCAAACTAGTCAGTCCCTCGCCCTTTGCAGCCAAGACCTTCAAGATGGTAGGCATTTTGACGCTGTTCAAGGTATATGACAGCGAAGCGGCCGCCATCGAGGCGTGTCCGGCTTAGGCTATGCTGTGCTTCGCTCCGGTCGGGGATGACAATTCTGTCTGGGGGTAGAGAATCTTGCCTCAGCGGCTTTAAAGCCGGTCTTCTATTTGATGTGACGGCGGGGCTGAAAGAGTCTGCGTGAGAACTCGGTCACCAGCGACCAAGGATCGGGTGCCCCATCC
>JBARKD010000289.1:0-3737 GCA_049800615.1 Acidobacteriaceae bacterium
ATTCTGGAACTTGGCAACCGCGGTCAAAGCTGTGCTCATTGAATCACCGCGGCCTGGTCCAAATCGCCCCCAAATCGACCCATGGAGCGCTCATGGCTTTCCTTCGTGATTTAAAATTCGCTGTCCGCTCGTTAGCCCGGGTGCCTTCGCTCTGGATCGCCGTGGCTCTTACCCTGGCCCTGGGTATCGGCGCCAATGCCGCCATTTTTACCGTCGTCCGAACCGTGCTCCTGCGGCCTCTCGTCAATCGCGATCAGGACCGCTTACTCTACCTTCGCCAGAGCGCTCCCGGGCTGGGCGTCGCCAACGAGACCTTCTCCGTTCCCGAAATACAGGATCTCGGCAAAAGCCTGAAGAGCATTCAGCCGCTGGGCACCTTTTCCCAAATCGATTTCACGGTCGTGGGTCTGGGTACGCCGCGCGAAATTCACGCCGGGGTAGTGGATGGAAATTACTTCAACGTGATGGGACTGCGTCCCATCCTCGGCCGCCTGCTGACCAACAGCGATGACGGCCCTAATGCCCCCGGAGCGGTGGTCCTGACCTATCGATTCTGGACGACTGCGCTGCGCTCCGACTCCGGCGTCATCGGAAAGTCGGTGCGTCTGGACTCGTTTGAAGGGTCGCGCACCGCTGTGGTTGTGGGTGTTCTCGAGCCGTCGGTGCCTTATCCCATGGCCACGGAGATCATCGCCAACGTGGTCACCAGCCCGCATCATTTATCCGCCACCATGGTAACCGGCCGTGAGCACCGGATGACGGAAGTCTTCGGCCGTCTTGCCCCGGGGGCCAGCCTCGAGTCCGCTCGCGCGGAACTGCGCACGGATTACGCAGCCATGGTAGCTGCCCATCCCGAGGTCTATAAATCCGCGGATCACTTCGCCATCGGCCTGACCCGCATGCACGATCAGATCAATTCCCAGGCTAATACCATCTTGTGGGTTCTGTTCGCCGCCTCCGGCCTGCTGTTCGTGATCGCCTGCTCCAACGTCGCCAATCTTGTGCTGGCGCGGACGGTTCGCCGCGAACCGGAGCTTGCCGTCCGCTCTGCTTTGGGAGCCGGCACCACGACGCTCCGCCGTTCTCTGCTGGCGGAAAGCCTGGTGCTGTGCGGGACCGGCGTGTTGGCCGCCCTGCTCATTGCCGCTCCTATGGTGTGGGTCCTTGCCCGCTATGCATCCCGCTACTCCGTACGCGCTGACGGCGTGACCCTCGACTTCAGCTTGGTGTGGTTCGGCGTTGCGCTGGCCTTGATCGCGGCATTCTTCCTGGCATTCATTCCCCGCCTTCCTTCCGCCGCCACATCGCGTGGCCCTCGTCTGGCCGACAGCAATACGCGGGTTACTGGATCGAGCAGCGGCCGCCTTCGCGTCTTTGCCGTGACCCAGATCGCAGCCTCGTTCCTGCTGCTCGCTGGAGCCGCTGTGTTGATGAGGACACTCTATGTCCTGGAAAGCACCCAGCCTCCCTTTGAGACTGCACGCGTTCTCGCGATAAATTTGCCCCCCATGGCCCACGGGAAAACTCCGGAACAGGTGCGCGATTTCTATCGTGAGACGCAGCGCCGCGTCGCCGCCCTTCCCGGAGTGGAACACGCGTCTTCCGGCTTTAGCGTTCCCTGGCGGGATGACCAGGCGCTGAATATCAGCTTCGCTTTTGCCGCCGAGGGCGCAACCCGCAAAAACGCGCAGGATGATTATCGAGCTCGCTTCCGCTCCATCTCCCCTGGATTTTTTGGAACGCTGGGTTTGCCGCTGCTGGAAGGCCGCGACTTCCGCACCTCGGACCGCGAAGGCGCCGAGCGCGTCGTGATCGTCAGCGAGAGTCTGGCAAAGTCGCTGTTTCCCGGTCAGGACGCCGTGAATCGTACGTTGCGCTGGACCGATGGCGTCATGAAATTCATCGGCATCAGCTACGAGCCCAGGCGAATCATCGGCGTGGTGCCCGACTTCGACGATGAAAATATCATCCCCTCCCCGGCAATGACTATCTATCAGCCGAATGATCAGGAGGGATGGCAGAGCCGCCTCTTCGTGCTCGCGAAGCAGGACCCCTACACGCTGGTTCCGGCCATCACCCGTACCATCCACGACATCGCCTCCGACCAGCCGGTGGAGCATGCCGCTACCTTGCAAGACATTCGCGCGGAAGTTCTCACTCCCGACCGTCTGAATGCCGTGGTGTTTGGCGGATTCGCCGCCGTGGCTTTGCTGATTTCCGTGGTCGGCGTGGCCGGAGTGCTCGCCTTCTCCGTCAGCGGGCGAACGCGCGAATTCGGCATCCGCATAGCATTGGGCGCCCAGCCGCGAGATATTCTCACCGATGTATTGCGCCAGGGCGTAATCATTGCCGGCATTGGCGTGGCGGCAGGCGTAGTCCTCGGTTTCGTTTTCGTCCGCGTGATTGCGATCTATTTCGCCGGCGTCCATTTGCCCGGCATTTTTACGTTTGCCGTATCCGCCGTCGTTATTGTGGCCGCGGCCATCGTCGCATCAGCTGTTCCGGCGGCCCGCGCCGCCAGGGTCAATGCGGTGGAAGCTCTCCGCTCGGAGTAAAACCAGAGAAGTCACCGACTCCAGCAGCCCGCTAGGTATACTGGCACCCGGCCAGTCCGTTGGCCGGGAGAAAGACAATGCCACCTGGGACGCTGAATTGGGTGCTAACCGCTACGCTCACCATGGGCTGTCTATTGGCTCCCGCGGCGGGAGCGCAACAACTGAGCCCAACCCCCGCGGGACTGACCGCCACTGCCAACGAAGTCACCCTGGAAGTTACCGCGCTGCGCGATGACGTGCTTCGCGTGCGTATGTGGAAAGGGGATGCGCAACCGGAAAACGCATCCTGGGCAGTGCTCCCTGCGGCCCGCACCAGCACGGTCCCCGTGGCCGCGGAGGCAAAAGGTTTCTCCACCAAGGCACTTCGCGTCACTGTGGATCCGCACCTGCTTTTGACCGTCACTGACCTCGCCGGCAACGTGATCCAACAGGACGCAGCTCCCGCCGAATGGGACGGAAATAGTTTCAAGGTGAGCAAGCAAAACACCTGGGACGACCACTTCTTCGGCCTTGGGGACAAGCCCGGTCCGCTGGATCGAAAAGGCGAGACCTTCACCATGTGGAATACCGACGCATTCGGCTGGCAGGAATCGACCGATCCGATCTACAAAAGCATTCCCTTTTTTATCGACATGAACCACGGACGCGCCCTGGGCGTTTTTCTCGACAACACGTGGAGAACAAATTTTGACTTCGGCCGCGCAGATTTGAACCGCTACACCTTCGGCGCTCTCGACGGGCCCCTGGACTATTACCTGCTCTATGGGCCGGAACCAAAGGCTGTCGTTTCCACCTGGGCATGGTTGACTGGACCCACGCCCTTGCCGCCGCTGTGGGCGCTCGGTTTCCAGCAATCGCGCTATTCCTATTTTCCTGAATCGCAACTCAGGGAAATCGCCACCAGGCTGCGCAAAGATCGCATTCCCTCCGATGTCCTTTGGCTGGACATCGACTACCAGCACAAGAATTGGCCCTTCACGGTAAATGAGCAGGCCTTTCCGAACTTTCCAGGATTGGTCAGGGATTTGGCTGCGGAAGATTTTAAGCTGGTCGTCATCACCGACCTGCATATTGCGCACCAGCCCAACGTTGGCTACGCGCCCTACGATTCCGGGATAGCCGGCGATCAGTTCGTCAAGAATCCGGACGGTTCTATCTACGTGGCCCCGGTATGGCCGGGCC
>JBARKD010000290.1:0-2152 GCA_049800615.1 Acidobacteriaceae bacterium
GGCCCAAATGATTGAGTGCGCCGGAATCGTTTTCGATCTCGGCGGTCCGGGCCTCAGGCAAAAATCGCCGCGGACACGTCGTGGTTTTGTGCGGAACCGACATGCGCGGCACCCTCTACGCGATCTACCAGTTCTCCCAGGAGCATTTGGGTATCGACCCGATGTATTACTGGACGGATCATGCGCCGGAACATCGAAGTCAAATCAACCTGCCTTCCTCTCTAGCGGAGACGTTTCCCGCGCCCGTTTTCAAGTATCGCGGATTCTTCATCAATGACGAGGACCTGTTGACGGGATGGGCGCCGGGGACAAAAGACAACACAGGCATTTCGTTAGAGGCGTGGAACAAAGTGTATGAGACCATCCTGCGCCTCAAGGGAAATATGGTGGTTCCGGGAACATGGATATTCCCCGATAATGCCCAGGTTGCGTTGGCGGGAAAGCGGGGTCTGATCCTCACCCAGCATCATGCGATTCCACTCGGCCTGAATGTTGCCAGGTGGCCGAAGGACGTTCCTTATAACTACTCCGCGCATCCCGAGATTCTGGAGCGGGCGTGGAAAGACGCGGTCGCGGCCTATTCACCCACTCAGGAAATTCTTTGGGACGTTGGACTACGCGGTCTTTCCGACGTGAGCTATGCCTCGATGGACCCCAGTGTGCGAGATAACGATAAGGCGCTGGGCGCATTGATCAGCAAGGCCATTGCAGAACAGATCAGGATTGTGCGCGCGGTTCGCCCAGACGCGAAGTTTGTGACCGACCTGTGGCAAGAGGGGGCACGGTTGATGCAGCAGGGCGACATGACCATCCCGCCGGATGTGATCACGGTGTGGGCGGATACCGGCTATGGCGATTTGCAGGATGGGGGTAAGGTGGCGGCCGGCGAGGGTGCGTACTACCACACCGCGATGATGAACAACCGCGCAAATCAGCTCACCGAAATGGTGCCCATCGAACGCATCGTGAGCGAGATGGGCCGCTACCAGAAGGCAGGCGCCACGGCGTATTTTCTAGTGAACACCAGCGACCTTCGCCCGGTGCCGATGACCACCAACGCGGTGATGGAGATCGCGTGGAAAGGGATCCCGCAAGGGGGCGCGGACGAATATTACCGCGAGTGGACAAGCGAACAGTTTGGCCAGCAGGCAAGCGCTGCGCTGACGCAAATGTACAAGGACTACTTCCACGCGGCCGCCCAGTTCGGCCAGCCTGCCAAAGAATATGATGACCAGCTCTACCACACGGAGGGCCGCCAGTTGATGCTGACCTACATGATCGATTCGCCTCTCTACACCGTGCCTAGCCAGGCCCCGAAATGGGAGCCGCCCCGTTTCGTGCAATCCAGGACAGGCGAGCCCCAAGGCAAAGAGTGGATGCTCGAGACGGCCAGGCATGAACTACAGCAATGCGGAAATGCCAGACCGCGATGGGATGCGGTGTGGAAGGAGGCGAACGAAGCGAAATCGCTCATCCCGCCGGATCGCCTGCAATTTTATAGCGCGGCAGTGCTTACCATGATCACCATCAATCGGGAAAGCAACGACATGCTCTACCTGGTCTCAAAATCGATTGTCGACGCCCAGGATGGCCGCCAAACGGATGCAGAGCGAGAGGCCCAGGAGGCGGTCAACGACCTTAAGCAGGTTGAGGCATCGCAGAGCAGCGCCGAGTACGGCAAGTGGAACAACTGGTATCGCGGAGACTGGCTTACCAACGTCTCTCGTACCCGGGAAATTGCCCAGGCCTTTGCTCACTATCTGGACGACCCGCTGACGCCGTTGCCCCCGCCGTTGGTTTGGACCAATTGGGAAGCCTATTACCACATCATGCGTTACGAACAGGATAGGTCAGCCGACGTGAAGTAGTTTTTGTGGGAAAACTCAACGGCGAGAGCCGCCAGATAAGCAGGTGCGGGCTTCACAGGCTGCGGAAGAAGTCGGGACCGTGCAGGATAAACGTATCTCTTGACTAAAGAGCGTGTGTGAGAACTGCTCCAGTCCCGAAGGACGCCTGAACTTAGCCCAGGACTGCGTCCATAAGCGTTAACCTATTTGGGGTGTTTTTCTTCAAACCTCCCACAAAATCGTCATCCTGAGAGTCTGTGACTTTATTAGTTTTGCGAAAAAATCGACGCTGAAAACAAAAAGGT
>JBARKD010000291.1:0-2907 GCA_049800615.1 Acidobacteriaceae bacterium
GGCTTTGACGGTTACGTGCCCAAAACCGGCCTGGCCGATCTGTCTCAGATGGTGTTCGATCTTTGGTATGCAGGCAAGCACAAAGAAGCGTTTGACATGTTCGGCAGGATACAAGCCTTTCAAACCATTCCGGGCGCGATGCAGTATATTTTGACGGCGCGCGGGGTCTTTAAAGAGACAACTACCATTCGCGACGCGCACCGCATTTTTGGCGCCAACGGCGTGACGCCAGACGAAGCTCAAAGAAAAGTCATCCGCGAAGAGCTGACAGAATTTTTGGGACCGTATTTACGGGCATAGGTCTGTCTGAAGCAGCCCGGCCAGAGTGCACGTGCACTGAGCCGACTTCGTTCTTACCGTGCCTCGAACTGGTCTCCTTTTTGAGGGGAATTCTGAAGCAGATGAGACATAGCCGGCTTGCACGCATGTTACCTGCTTCAGCTCTGTTCCTGCTCGCTGGAATCCCATTGAGGGGACAGGGATCGGTGAGTGCTGTCGATCAAGGCGCCGAGCAGTTTCAGGCGAACTGTGCCGGATGCCATGGCGCGGACGGCAAGGGCGGTGAGAAGGGTCCAGCGATTGCGACGCTGCCAAGCGTGGTAGCGCTCCCTGATACGGAACTGATCAAGATTGTGCGCGAAGGCACGACCGCGGGTATGCCATCGTTCGAGCGGCTTGGCGATGCGGAGATCCTTGCAGTGGTGCGCTATCTGCGCACACTGCAAGGCAAGACTGCCGTTTCAGACACCCATGAGCTGACGGGAAATGCCGTCGCTGGAGGCGTTTTGTACTTCGGCAAGGCACAATGTTCAAGCTGTCATATGGTGAACACGGCGGGCATAGGCCAGGGCGGATTTATCGCTTCGGACCTGACAGGCTACGGTGCGAACCATACAGCGGAAGCAATCAAGCAGGCAATCGTGCAGCCGGATACACCGTTGGATCCAGCTTCGCGTGTGGTCGAGGTGCAGACAAAGACCGGGCAGAAACTGATTGGCGTGGTGCGCTCGGAGGACAACTTCAACCTTGCGTTGCAAACCGAGGACGGCCGTTTCCACTTTTTGACGCGGAGCAGCCTGGCTGAGGTGAACTACAAGCAATATTCGCTGATGCCGCGCGACTACGGCGCCAGGCTGACGAGCAAGGAGCTGGATGACCTGGTTAGTTTCCTGATCGTTACGAGTAAGAACGCTCCGATGGAGGCTCCAGCGCGGCGACATACGGGGCACGGCAATCAAGCAGCAACCAGCAACCAGTGAGGTCGACAAGATTGAAGGCAGCCAGGTAAATGACGCGATTGAGCAAAATTGGGTTCGGGCTTGCGGCAGCGAGTTGGCTGCTGCTCGCGGTGGACCGGGACCGGGCGCCAGGACGGGTGGTAGAGGCCGCGGCGCAGCCGGCGGCTAAGGCCAGCGCTCCAGTCGGTCCAATCGGTCCAGTCACTCCAATCGCTCCAATCGGTCCAATCGGTCAAGGGGCGAGTGGCGGTATCGGTCTTATCGACGTGCAGCAGAGCGACCTGGAACAGACGGCCATCGAGGATAACTGGGTCTCCTACAACGGCGATTACACGGGACGCCGTTATAGCAACATGACGCAGATCACACCGGCGAACGTAGGCAATCTGGTAGCGAAGTGGGTCTTCCATACCCAGGAAGTTGGCCCCCTTGAAGTGACTCCCGTGGTAATAGCGGGAGTGATGTTCATCACCAGCGCAAACGCCGCGTACGCGCTGGACGCGAAAACCGGGATGGAGCTTTGGCATCACGCAAGAGCCATCACCCTGGGACTCATCGATGACGCGTCCAGCCATCACAATCGAGGTGTCGCCATTCTGGGGACGCGGGTTTATATGGAGACCGACAACGCGCACTTGCTGTGCCTGGATGCACGCTCTGGCAACTTGATCTGGGACGTTCCGTACGCCACGGGCAACAAAAACTATGGAGCAACGAGTGCACCTCTGATCGTAAAGAACAAGGTGTTGGTGGGCACGTCGGGAGGGGACGACGGCGTGCGCGGCTTCCTGGCGGCATTTGATGCGCAGACGGGCCGTGAGGCGTGGCGGTTCTGGACCATCCCTGGGCCAGGCGAGAAGGGCAACGAGAGCTGGCCGGGCGATATGTATCTTCATGGCGGCGGAGCCACCTGGATGCCGGGGACCTTCGATCCGGAATTGAATACTGTTTATTGGGGCACGGGTAATCCTTCGCCGGACTACGACGGCAGTGTGCGGCCGGGCGACGACCTGTACACGAGTTCCCTGCTGGCGTTGGATCCAGATACGGGCAAGCTAAAGTGGTACTTCCAGTACAGCCCTCATAACCTGTACGACTATGACGCACTGCAGACCCCGGTGCTGGTGAACGCAAACTTCAAAGGCCAGCCGCGCAAGCTGATCGTGACGGCAAGCCGAAACGGCTTTCTGTATATTTTGGACCGGACGAACGGAGAGTATCTCTACTCTAAAAAGTTTGTGATGGCCGAGAACTGGGCGACCGGCATTGACGATAACGGGCGGCCCATCTCCGCCAACTTGATTCCCGATGAGAAGGGCGTTCTTGTTTGTCCCAGCGCCGGCGGAGGAAGCAACTGGTACTCGCCCAGCTATAGCGAGGCGACCCACATGTTCTACTTCCGCTCGATGGAGGCCTGCAGCATCTTTACTTCGAAAACCGAGGCCTTCAAGGAAGGCCTTGAGTATTACTCGACGGGAACCCGCAAGCCGACAGGCGAGATAACGAAGGGTTACATCAACGCCTTCGACCTTAAGAAGCTTGATTTCGCGTGGCGAAATCCTCTGATCGGGGCCACCTTTGCCTGGGCCGGTGTGATGTCAACTGCAACGGGCCTGGTTGCATTTGGAGACGATGCACACAATTTTGTAGTCGTTAACGGGCGCACCGG
>JBARKD010000292.1:0-7081 GCA_049800615.1 Acidobacteriaceae bacterium
CCTCCCGCTTTGACCCATTCCGCAACTTGTTGCGCGTCTTCCGGCTGCAGGTAGTGAGGATGCGGATTCTTCGCGGGGATGTCGGGAGACACAATGATGTAAATCTGTGCGTCCTTCAATTTGGCCAAGGTAGGCGCCGAGTAAAGCGTATCCGTGGCGGCGCCAAACCCCCGGAACACCTGCCCGAAAAGAAAAAAGCCGCTGTTGCTGACGTCATTCCACTTGTAGTGGACGTACTCCTGCTGTCCTGCGGCATTCATCCGCTGCTGGCTGTTGAACCACCCGTCCACGATGGCGCGGGCGGATTGGCCGAATGCCGGAGAACACATCAGCCAACCCAACGCCATCGCGCGCAACGCGACCGAACCGACACCTCGCACCCGTTTGCTCCTAGAAGTCCATCTTGAGGCTGAGCTGCAGGATTCGAGGCGGATTTGAAGCCTGGATCACGCCAAAGGTGCTCGAGGTCAGAGAAGTGCCAGGGTTAGTGACGCCTGTTCCAGATCCGCTGATGGCGCTCCCCGGGTTGCCGAAGTTGGTGTGATTGAAGCAGTTGAAGCACTCAGCGCGGGCTTCGAGCTGAAGAGCCTCATGCAGCGGAATGAATTTGCTGAGAGCGGTATCCACATCGGTGTAGTGCGGACCATAGAACTGAAACGGGCGAGTGGTGCCGTACGTTCCTGGTCCATTGAACGCGAATGAGGCGGCATTAAGCCAATGGGTCGTAGGACCGCCGTGGAAGCGCGGATCGCCAATCCGGTTCGGGCGGTCGTTACCCACACCAGTCAGGGACTTGTCTGTGCCGCTGGTGACCGTAAAGGGAACTCCCGTAGTTGCTGTAACGATGGGCGCAAGCTGCCAGCCGCCCAACAGGAGCTGGCGCATATAGTCTCCGTTCGCGGAGCTGCGGATGATGGCCGAATTCACGAAGTTGTGACGCAGGTCAGAGCCGCAGTTGCTGTAGTCCCGGTTGGGGTGGGCGGGATCCTGAAATTGGTCTCCGGCATTGTCTCCGTTTTCCGGAGGACCAGAGAGGCAGTGCGAATAGGTGTAGTTGCTGAGCAGGGTGAAGTGGTTCGAAAAGCGATGCTGTACAGTGACCAGCAGGCCGTTAAAGTCCGAGCCCATCCCGGTATAAGCCTGGGTGACCTGGGTGAAATAGGCCCCCTGGGTGGCATTGATGCCGCTCAGTACGCGGCGAGCATTGGTATTCCCAGTAGTTGAGCACGCTGTCCCCTTACTGGGCACCGGTGAAAGCGTTCCGCAGGAGCCGGCTACGCCGGTAGATGTTCCCGGGTAGTAGACCGCTGGGTTCTGCTCGTTTCCGTAGGAGTTATGCAGCACCCGCGTGCCGAGATAGCTGGCTGTGAGTGCCCAGTCTTTAAGAAACTGCTTTTGCACGCTCAAATTCCAGTTCTGCGAATAAGCCTGCTGCAGGTTCACGGGCAGTACGAAGAAAGTTCCGGAGGTTGGGAAAAATGCATTGGCGGCTGTCGGCGGAAAGGGCTTGGGGTACGGATTGCCGCCAGGATAGCCCGAGTAAGGGTTACTGAGATTGCCGGGGGGAGGCGTTAGAGTCACAGAGTCGCCCCACGGGGGCATGGCTGCGTAGCGGGAGTTGTAATACAGCGGCGGCTCCTGGAAACCGAGACTGTAAGAGGCGCGAATGCTTTCCTTTCCTTCGCCGCGCGGATCGAACACTACACCAAAGCGTGGCTCGATCCGGTTCCACTTGCCGTGATAGTAGCCCTTGGGGATGCCCGGATCGCCGTAGAACAGAACTCCGGGAGGCGCCGTGGGATAGACGACCGATCTGGTTCCGGAGGTGAAGTTCTCCGGCGAGAAACTGGCGCCGCGGCCGGTGGTTTCGATTCCCGGCAGTCCGGTGGCCCAGCGCAGACCTGCGTTTACCGTCAACCGCGGGCTGAACTGAACGCTGTCCTGAAAGTAGAGGGCGCCATAGTTCTTGCGGACATCGACGCCGCTGTTGTTGCCCTGATACAGCGACTGAATCTGGCCGAGCATAAAATCGACGAGGCCATCGCCCGTGTATTGCCCATTGAAATTGAACTGCCCGTTGGCGTTGTTGACGCCGTCAGACACAAGCATGTTGCGCAGATAGTTCCCCCCAAACGAAATGTGATTCTTACCCCTGGTCCAGAACATGTCTTCGAGCACGTTGTAACCGTTGGTGCTGTTCAGGAGGTGCTCGCAGGTGCCGCAGGCAACCGTGAAGCCGTTATTGGTGATGTTCATGTAAAGGTAGTTTTTGATGGGAGCGAATACGTTGATGCCGATCGTATTCGGGTTGATCACACCCTGGTCGACATTGCGGCTTACGATGTTCCGCGTCCAGCCCACGTGGAAGGAGCTGACGAGGCTGGAAGTGAGGGTGTAGGTGTGTCCCAAGGTAAACGATTGCACCCGGTCATCGAGCGACGGGTTCTGCGTGTTCAACAGATTGTCTTGGAAGGTGCCTGGCTGCGTGAAGTGCGTGAGGTAATAGCGGCCGAAAACGTTTTGTTTGGCGGTCGCGGTCCAATCTATGCGGCCAATGAACTGGTCTTCGTTCTGCGGTAACGGGAGTCCGTAGACGTATTTGCCCGTGGGGTCGCTCGTTTCCGGAATGTACTTCGTCAGAAGAGCGAGCGCGGATGGATTGAACAACGTCGGCGAGATTTGGTTGTTGGGGAAATACTGAACGGGGCTGGTATTGGGAACGGTGAGCTTCTTGGAACCAGCGTAGGAGCTGAAATCGCCGGTGTACATGGCCGCTGTGGGGACATAACTGGTGAATGCGTTGGTTTCCTGCCGGGTGCGCGTACCCTGGTAGCCGCCAAAGAAGAAAAGCTTGTCTTTGCGGATCGGCCCACCCAAAACTCCACCGTACTGATTGCGCTTGAGAGTGTCTTGCTTGGTGGAGAAGTGATTCTTCGCATTCATGTCGCCGTTGCGGAAGAACTCGAACAGCGTTCCGTGAAAGGAGTTGCTGCCGGCGCGAGTCACGATGTTCACCACGGCGCCAGGGTGAACCCCGTACTGCGGTGACAAACCTGACGTCTGCACGCTGAATTCCTGGATGGCGTCCGGGAAAGGAAAAGGCAGATTGACGTTGGTGAATGCGTCGTTGTTGTCCGCGCCGTCCATCAGGTAGTTGATGTTCGTAGCTTGAGCGCCCGCGACAGACAGCGTTACCGCGCTGGGATAGTTCTTGCTCGAGGCCAGGTCCGTTGCAGGCGCATTAGCTGTTCCCGGCGTCAGCAGGATGAGCTGCGTGGCTTGGCGGCCATTTAACGGCAGATCCACCGTGCGCTGCCGGTCGACGACTTGGGATATCGATTGATCTTCGGTCTGCACCATCGAGGCTGCGGCCTGTACCTGAACCGTCTGGGAGACGCCGCCGACCTGCAATTTCACGTCGATGCGCAGCTCGTTGCCTACCTGAATCACGATCCCGGACTGGTCATAGGTGCTGAAGCCGGTGCTGGTCACCTTGAGCGTGTAGGGCCCGACCGGCAGGCTGGGCAAATTGTAGCCACCGTCACCGCCGCTGGTTACGATGCGATGGAGTCCGGATTCCGTCTGCACGACCTCTACCGTCGCCCCGGAGACAGCGGATCCTGTCTCGTCTGTTACAGCTCCTTGAATCGATCCACCGCCTATCGCCTGGGCCCAGAGCATCTCTTTTCCTGGAGCGATCAGAAGTAGAAGTAGAAATAGGTATTTGCACTCCCAGGCCATTGATATCCGCCTGGTCCACATAGAAATGAACCGCATAATGCCTCCGCAAAAGCTCTTACCGAGCCGGCCCCAGGTTTATCAAATGAAATATTCCATGGGCAATGGAAAACCTTTACTTGTGTTTCGCCCTGCGGTACAAATACGGCGCCATATAGTGCGTCCGTCGGGCAGGAAGGTACGGATTAGGTGCTAAAGTGTTGGCTGGATTATCGATATGCCGATACCCGAGGATCTTGCCCGTATTGCGTTACAGGAACAGCAGCTTCAATTTGCCGCCTTCGACGAGGAAACCGCGTGGAGGCTGGGAAGCTCTGTCCGCGCCATGGCCGTGGAGCGCAAGCTGAGCCTGGTGGTGGACGTCCGCCGCTTTGGCCAGCCCTTGTTCTATGCCGCGCTGCCTGGCACCACTCCTGACAATGTTGAATGGGTACGGCGCAAGGGCAATGTGACCGCCCGCTTTCACCGCAGTTCGTACGCTATCGGCCGGGAGATGGAACAGAAGAAATCCAACCTCTTCGACCGTTATGGTCTCCCCATCGCCGACTACGCTTCGCATGGCGGCTGCTTTCCCTTGCGCGTTGTCGGAGCCGGTGTGATCGGATCCATTACGGTCTCCGGATTGCCCGAGCGATCGGACCATCAATTGGCCGTGGAAGCCCTTTGCAGGGAGCTTCAGAAACCCTTTGAATCCCTTTGTCTTGATCAGGCTAAAGAGTCTTTGTGAGCACTGCCGCACCCAAGTCCCAGGAAGGACTGCGGTCTTCTTCGCCACCTTCGAGTGGTCGCCAAATCTGCCTTGTTGCCGCCGCATGTATATAGCCACTAGCATCGACGCATGGAGAAGGTTTCCCAGGCCATTGCCCCCGTCATCTCGCTGGACAGGAAAGCTTCGGATCCTCTGCATAAGCAGATCTACGACGGCTTCCGAACGGCCATCGTAAGCGGCAATCTTCGCTCGGGGCAGCGCATCCCCTCTTCCCGCGTGCTTGCGGAGGAGTTGCGGCTTTCACGCATTCCGGTTCTCAACGCGTATGCGCAGTTGCTGGCCGAGGGATACTTCGAGACCCGTCAAGGCTCGGGTACATTCATTTCCCGCGCTCTGCCGGAAAGCCTCACCTTTTGCGAACAGCCCACTCCGCGCGGCGCACCCGGTTCCGGCCCGCGGCCGGTTGCGCGGCGTCCATTGCAGCAGCCTTACGGGCGGCCGCCGTGGTCCGGCGGATGGGGCGCTTTCGGTGTGCATCAACCCGCATTCGATCATTTTCCCTTTGCCATCTGGTCAAACCTGGTCATGCGTCATAGCCGCAGCCCTCGCTTGAGCGCCATCCATAACATCGATCCGTTGGGAGCCGCGACGTTTCGCGAAGCCATTTGTGCCTATCTCCGCACCGCGCGGGCGGTCCGCTGCCAGCCTCACCAGGTTATGGTGGTTTCCGGTTCGCAGCAGGCGTTGGAGATATCCGCGCGCGTTCTGCTGGAAACGGGAAGTCCGATCTGGTTCGAAGAGCCAGGCTATCTGCTGGCCAGGCGCGTCTTCGCGGGCGCCGGTTGCAAAGTCATCCCGGTTCCGGTCGACGAAGATGGGATGAATATTTCCGCGGGCATCGAACGATCTCCCCGGGCGCGAGCGGCCTATGTAACTCCCTCCCATCAATATCCCTTGGGTTCGACCATGAGCGCGGGGCGCCGCATGCAATTGCTGAACTGGGCGCAGAACGCAGGCTCCTGGATCATCGAGGACGACTACGACAGCGAGTACCGCTTCGACAGCGCGCCCATTGCCTCCTTGCAGGGTCTGGATCGCAATGCCCGGGTGATTTACATAGGCACCTTCAGCAAGGTTCTTTTTCCGTCCTTGCGCTTGGGATACATCGTCATCCCCGAGGACCTGGTGGATCATTTCGCCGCGGTGCGGCTTGCCATGGACATCTTCCCCCCGTATCTGTACCAGGAAGTCATTACCGACTTCATGGGTGAAGGCCATTTCGCGCGTCACATCCGCAGGATGCGCTTGCTTTTGAGCGAGCGCAGGACCGCTCTGGTAGCCGCCCTGCGCGAGCAGTTGGGGAGTGCGCTGTCGGTGCATGGCGCGCAGGCGGGTATGCACCTGGTGGTCACTCTGCCCCCGGGCTTCCGGGATCGGGATATAGACATCGCCACTACGGCAGCGGCCAGGGGTCTCTGGCTGTGGCCGCTTTCGCCCTCTTACATGGGAAAGTCTCCCCGCCAGGGATTCATTCTGGGCTTCGGCAACACTCCAGCGGAAGAAATGCCTGCCGCCGTGAGCAAGCTGCGCTCCCATCTGCGCAGCAGCTAGTGGAGTGTCTCAGAGAAAGCGTTACTGATTGAGAGGATCGGAGTTGGGGAAGGAAACAGCAGGTCCCTCCACTACGCTACCCCGGATTTCCTGTTGAGGTTCGTGGCGTTGGCGAGCTTCATGCGCCTTTCTTTAACGGAAAGGCGCACACGTGGACGTCTCCGACGCAGCGTGACAGGAAATCCGGGTTCGCTCCGGTCGGGATGACAATTCATTTGCTTTACTGACGTCTTCTCTGCGACAGGCAGCTAGTACAAACCTGCCCAGCGGTCCGAAGGCGAACGATTCCACGCGAGACTCGTAGAGCGAATCGCACTACGAGAATGCAACCCTGCGCCTGGCATTCAAGACCGTACAATCAGGGGAAATGAATCGGCGTGAGTTCGTTTCAAAAGGCGTGACCGCCCTCGTGCTGGGCGCTCATGCTTCTCCGGCCCAACCATACGTCCCGTCCGCCGGCGAAACCAATTGGCAACTGAAGTCAGACCGCGTACGGGTTAGCCTTGGCCCGGATGGAACCATCGTTGCGATGGAGGTGAAAACTACGGGGGCGTGGGAAAAAGTGGAATTCTGCCCCACGCCATTTGCCGGCCCTGCGTGGGATCAGGTAAAGCTCGAGAGCGTCGCCGGTTCTCCGGCAAACTTCACAGCCACCGCCGATGCGATTCGCTATTCCCTGCGCTATCAGCTCGAAGGGAACCGGTTGGAAATTGTTGCCGGCTTGAAGAACGAGGGAAAGTCCAGCTACGTGCCCAAGGCGGCCCGCCTGGTCTTGGGCATCAACTGTGAGATGTTGTCTTATCCCGCCTGGAACGAGCGCTATTTCCCCACACTATTACGCTGCGAAAAGACACATTTCTGGGGATACTTCATGACTCCGCGCGGCCGCATCCTCACCATCGGATCACCCGATCCGATCGCGTCGTACTCCATGAGTTATGAGAAATCGAGCTGGGGTGATGGCGGTCATCTCATCCGAACCTGCAATCTCGATCTGCTGCATGCTTTGCCCCTGCCTCCACG
>JBARKD010000293.1:0-2521 GCA_049800615.1 Acidobacteriaceae bacterium
CCAGTAAAAGGATTGCGGCGAAAGGGTTGTTTCCCGGCGGCGTAGCCGATCTTTTGAGAGTGAGGAATGGTACGTTGCCGACGTGCTCCGGTGCGGGCTTGATCATCTGGATCGCGTGCTTTAGAACGGCCGCACGAGTCGATGGACACGCCCCCTCCATGAGAAACCCGATCCCGTCTACGCATTCTCCCATCGCGGAAACAAGACATTGCTCAGCCTTATCGTGGTCTGCGGTGAGCAGGAACGAGAGCAAGTACAGACCGTGCATCTCTTCGTTAAAAGCTCTAAGAAAGTCGGCCACCGTGGGGTATGGCGTTGCTCTTTCCTCAACAAACTGTATTGGCTGCAGCATATTTCACCTCTTGGCTTCAGGCCACGGATTGCTCTAGATCGTCAAAAGTTGAATGGGTTTTCTCTTGCGCAGCGCGGGGAAACGACTGCAGGTTGCCGGCATAGGACGCTCCCGCCAATGGGTTGACGTGAGTGAAGCGCTCAAATACCTCATTCGCTGTGTCCTCTATGCGGGTATTTGGGCGGTGGAGAAGGCGGGTCGCCTTTGAGGCGAGCCTGGTAAGCAAGAAGCGGTTTGGAACGCATGTCATGGCGCCAAAAACAAGCTCAGAACGCATTGTGTCCTCCGGAGGAAGCAAAGAGTCGGCTTCGCTCGTCGATAACCTTGATAGCTTTTACTTCTTGATATTGCCTTTTGCCACCCTCTTGTTAGTGGCGTAGCTTGCATAGGATTCTCTGGCCGGTCCAGGCGGCACCCAAAGCATGTAAGATCAGGTGATCCCCCGCGTTCAATTGACCGGTGCCCGAGACGGCCTGATAAGCGTATTGAACGCTGGCGTTCTGTGTTATGCACCAGGGTTCGTGGTGAATGATTCCTTCACAGTGCCCACAGGGTGCCGCGCTGCATTGGCTGCTGTGGCTCGAGGGGAAGTGCTCTTGTACCGGCATTGGCTACTCCTGTGGCCACGGTTGATAACTGGACTGGAGACCCTATCCTTTCGTGCTAGTCTCAGAGTTCCTCATCCTTCATCAATCTAACCACCCGATCCACGATCGGTTCTGACATTCTTTGAAAGCACTTATAGGGCCAATCTGGATTCGCGGAACCAATCGAGGATTCCTTCCTTTGGTCTCCGTGTTCCAGCGATGAGGATGTCAACGCAATCCCGCTTTGCCGCGGAGGAGGCAACTCGTGGGTAGACATCTCCGGGAAACATTAGCCAGCTCGAAACGGCCTGAGCACTCGTCTTCGAGTACGATTTGCCGAATGAAAAAGGTCGACCGGCGAAGGCTGTCGAACCTTCGACACCTGTAAACATTTCTTGACGGTCTTAAGACAGCAAGGTGGGGACTAGGTTTGGGCCGCGACGTATACATGCGCGCCTTCGATAGCAAGGGCCCGGTCAGTCGCGAACCCGATCCCTGCCGTCGATCCAGTTACCAACGCAACCTTATTCGTTAGCTTCAGGTCCACAGTATCCTCCAAAGCGACACAGCGCTTCCTTCGATCATACTCAGCGATCGGGATGAAACGGCATACCGGGATGCCCCGCACTGGCGGGTTCGGGAGTGCGTAGATCTAAGTTGACAACAATCGGATCCTGTCCGTTGCGCACCACGACCGCTTCGCAAATCTGATCTGGACTTGCATTGATCTCCTGGTGCGGCACGTAGGGCGGAACGTAAATAAAGTCCCCCGGCATCGCTTCCTCGCTAAATTCCAGCTCGTCGCCCCAGCGCATTCGAACTCGGCCCTTGACAACATAGAGAACAGTCTCCAGTTCTCCATGGTGATGCGGCCCCGTCTTGGCATCGGGCTGAACCAACATCGTACCGGCCCACAATTTGTTTGCCCCGGCTCTCGCATGGGTGATGGCGGCAGCGCGCGTCATACCCGATGTTTGTGGCGTATTTAAATCAAGTTCGTCCGCATGAACGATTTTCACTCCATGTTCTGCCCAGTCCATGTATAAGCCTCTTTTCGAGCTCCGCAATATCCACTCAGGCTCATCATGTTGCACGCCAACCTCCACTTGCAATGTACTCGTCAAATTGGTCTCGCTCGATATTCCAAGACCAAGCTGTATCCGTGCAGAGGCCGGTGTCTGCCCACTGACAGCGTGACTCTATTTCGACGTCTCAAGACATCGCCATTTAGACTTTGTATACGGATGGCTTTTTAAACGATAGCCTGCCCCGGTCCGGTTGTTCGGTAGCATTGGCCCTTCAAATGCTTCTTAACATCGTGCGGCCGCGGACGAAGCTCCACCTAAGCGCCGCCGAGAGCCGCCGGGGCTCGTCACCAGCAGCGGCCCGAAAATGAGATCGACCGCGGCGCAAGCAACTCGCTCGAGTTCGGCATCGCTTTCATGCTTACCGACTCCTGCCAACCGGCGGTAGAGGACATCTCCCGTCTATGAGTCGTGAAGGATCACTGCCATCTGCTCAGTGGGAATCGTTGTCTTTCTCAGCTCTTCACGACGACTTTCCAACAGAGTTCGTATAAACG